>JAWOFC010000230.1:0-12742 GCA_046482455.1 Halanaerobacter sp.
CTCGGAGGATGAGTAAAGATTATAAGATGAAAAACAGTAATGAGTAAAGAGTAGAAAGCAGTAAAGAGTGATGAGGTAAAAGAATAAAAGCGTAAAATCAAAACAGTGATGAGTATAAGTCAAAAGATAAAAGAATAAAATCTAAAAAGATTATAAGAGAATAAGTCAAATAAGATTATTATATTGGGGTCTTAGAGGTTTGGGCGCAGAGCTCATGCCTCAAGACTCACAGCTTAATCAAAGTTAAATAGTTGTTGATGTTTTAGGGGTTTGGGTTCATAGCTCATACCTTATGACTCACAACTTAATACCAAGGAGGTTTTTAATCATGAAAAAGATTGAATGTATTATAAGACCATCTAAGTTAGAAGAATTAGTCGGAGAGGTTGAAAAAGTTGGTATCAGTGGATTGAATATTACTGAAATTGCAGGATATGGACAGCAAAAAGGTAAACAGGAGATATATCGTGGTGTTGAATATGAAGTTAAGTTAAAAGAAAAGTTAAAAATAGAGATGGTTGTACAGAGTGATAAAGTTGATCAACTAATAGATGTAATTACTGATTCTTCCCGAACTGGTAATGTTGGTGATGGTAAAATATTTGTGTATGGTATTGATAAGGTTGTTAGAATTAGAACTGGGGAGGAAGATGAAGATACCTTTTAATTATTCAAGATGTTTTTAGGGTTAAAAACCTTCTGTGATTGGAGGGTTAACGATGAAGACTGAGATAGATCCTGATGTACCGAGTTATTCAATTGGATTTGTTACAGAAGAAACTTCTCTAACAGCAAGACAGATTAGATACTATGAAGAAGAAGGTTTGATTGATCCAGCTCGTAGTAAAGGTAATCAACGTATCTATTCTAAGAATGATATTCTTGAGTTAAAGCAGATTAAAGAATTAATGGAAGAAGGAATTAATTTAGCTGGTATAAAAAGATTGAAAGAGAGTGAAGAAGATTAATTATTAAATTATTAATAAATTAAGTTTAAAATAATATCTTATCTAGGGGGAATTAAAAGTGAGTATGACAAAAGAAGATGTATTAACAAAGGCAGAAGAGTTAGAAGTTAAGTTTGTGAGATTACAATTTACTGATATTTTGGGTGTGACAAAGAATGTAGCAATTACAGTAGAACAGTTAGAAGAGGCATTAGAGGAAGGGATTATGTTTGATGGGTCTTCAATTGATGGATTTACGAGAATCCATGAATCAGATATGTATCTAAGACCGGATCTTGATACGTTTATTACATTTCCTTGGCGTCCTGAGACTGGAGGCACAGTAGCGAGATTAATCTGTGATGTCTATATGCCAGATGGAGAGCCATTTATTGGTGGGCCGCGAAATGTCCTGCAGGGTGTATTAGAAGAAGCAGAAGAGATGGGTTATGAGATGTATGTCGGCCCTGAGCCGGAGTTCTTCTTATTCGAAAAAACAGAAGAAGGAGAAGCAACTACTATTACTCATGATGACGGCGGATATTTTGATCTTGGCCCAGTTGATTTAGGTCAAGATGCAAGAAGAGATATTATCTTAGCATTAGATGAAATGGGATTTGAAGTAGAAGCTTCTCATCATGAAGTAGCTCCAGGACAGCATGAGATTGACTTTAAGTATGAAGATGCTCTATCAACAGCAGATAATATTGCTACTTTTAAATTTGTAGTTAAATCAATTGCAAATCAGCACGGCTTGCATGCAACTTTTATGCCGAAGCCGATCTTTGGAGAGAATGGTTCTGGAATGCACGTGCATCAATCATTATTTGAAGATGGAGAGAATGCTTTTTATGATGAAGATGCAGACTTAGGATTAAGTCAAACTGCTAAGTATTATATTGGTGGCCTGCTAAAGCATGCTAAGGCTATAGCAGCAGTTACTAATCCAACTGTTAACTCCTATAAAAGATTAGTGCCTGGCTATGAAGCACCAGTCTATCAAGCATGGTCTGCTTCAAACCGTAGTGCTCTAATTAGAATTCCAGCAGCTACTGGAGCAGGTACAAGATTAGAAATGAGGAATCCTGATCCAACTGCTAATCCTTATTTAGCTATTGCAGTGATGTTGAAAGCAGGGTTAGATGGCATTAAGAATGAGATTGAAGCACCGGACGAAGTAGTAGAAAATATTTATGAAATGACAGAAGAGAGAAAAGAAGAGTTAGGTATTGAAAGTCTGCCCGCTAATATTAATGAAGCAGTACAAGAATTATTAAAGGATGAAGTTATACAGGATGCTTTAGATGAGCATGTGATGGAACACTTTGTAACAGCTAAACAGATTGAATGGGATACTTATCGTACTCAAGTTCATGAATGGGAGTTAGACCAATATTTAAGTACCTACTAAGTGAATAAACTATTAGGTCAGCTCAGGGATTTATCCTTGAGCTGACCTTTATTTTTTGATATATTATTTAATGAGAATTGTTAACAAAATGTTAAAGTATAGCTAACATTAGGTTAAAAGAAGAGGAGTTTAGGCGGTTTTGATGAACTTATAAGATGAAACGACTCAATTATTTGCAAAGTACTGCAATAAGAGGTTTGAATTTGGCTGAGAAGACTATTTAATCAAACAAGGGGAGGATAATTATGGAAAAAACGGAGTTAGGAATTGAAAATTTAGATAAGCATATTAATAATTTTTTTGCCCGTTCCAATGAATTTTTGGCCCAAATTAGAGAAAAAGAGACTGTTAGCAAGCAAAAATTAGAAGAGATTCATTCCTTTTTTAAGAATCATTTAAAAGAACATTTTGAAAAAGATGAAGAAATCCAAGCAGAAGTAAATTACCCTTATCAACAAGAACATCACCGCCTGCATAATATTTTAAAAGATAGAATTAATAATTTAATTAATAGTTTAGAGGGTAGAGAGATTAATTCTGATTTTGCTTATGATGTCTATCATGAAATTGTGATGTTATTAGAAGCTCATATTAATTGTATAGACCGTGGGATAAAAAAGTATATAATGAATTAAATACTTATTTAACAGGGGCTAGTGCCTCTGTTTTTTTATTTTTTATAGGGAAAACGTTTGAATATTTATTCTTTTAATTGTATAATTATAAAAAAAGGAGGGCGAAAAATGGAGAATCTATTAACAATTAAGGATTTAGAATTAGAGGAGATAAAAGATTTATTTGCTTTAGCGACAGAATTAAAATATAAAAAAAATAATGGAATAGAACATAAAGAGTTAGCCGGACAGAGTTTAGGTCTTATTTTTGCTAAGTCTTCTACTCGTACGCGGGTTTCTTTTGAAACAGGAATCTATCAATTAGGGGGGCAGGGAATATTTCTGAGTTCGAATGATATTCAATTAGGTAGAGGAGAGACTATTTCTGATACTGCTAAGACCTTATCGCGCTATCTGGATGGGATTATGATTCGTACTTTTGCCCAAGATGATGTTGAGAAGTTAGCTGAAAATAGCTCTATTCCTGTAATTAATGGCTTAACTGATTTATATCATCCTTGTCAAGCATTAGCAGATTTATTTACCATCCAAGAAAAGAAGGGTGATTTGGAAGAAATTAAGCTAGCTTATATTGGTGATGGAAATAATATGGCTCATTCACTATTATTAGCAGCTAGTCAAGTAGGTATGGATATTAGCATAGCTAGTCCTGAAGTTTATCAACCTCAATCTGAAGTAATATCTTTAGCTAAAAATTTAGCTAAAGATAGCGGTTCAGAAATAGAGATATTAACTGAGCCTAAAGATGCTGCTAAGAAAGCAGATGTTGTTTATACTGATGTTTGGGCGAGTATGGGGGATGAAGATGAAGTAGAGACTAGAGAAAAGGCATTTCAAAACTATCAAGTTAATAATGAATTAATGGGATTAACAGTATCAGAACCATTATTCTTACACTGTCTCCCGGCTCATCGAGGAGAGGAAGTAACAGCAGAGGTAATTGATGGAGAAGATTCGGTAGTTTTTGTCCAAGCTGAGAATAGACTGCATCTACAAAAGGCAATTATGGTGCAGTTAATGAAAAAATAAATATGAGTAATATAGCTAATAGAGGGTTTCAAACTGCTCAGTTTGAAACCCTCTTCATTCTATTTTTGCTATAAAATAACATTGACCTTTAGGAAAAAGTTTGATACATTTGAGATATAAATGGAGAAGATGCAGAATTAATGCAGGAATGAGAGCATAAGTGTAGAAAATAATAATGAGGCTTTTCGATTTTGGTTATAATAAGATTAAGCTTTCATAAAATATTAAAAGTGACGTATGGGAGGTTGAACTTTGAAGAAAAGAAGAATAATAGCTTTATATGCGGTGGTTATGTTATTAACTCTAAGTGGAGTAGTTGATGCTGAACATAGAACTTTGCAGCGTGGTATGAAAGGTAAAGATATTAGAGAATTACAGGAGAACTTAGTAATGCTAGGTGAACCAATAATGATTGATGGTATCTTTGGTTCTTCAACTAAGCAAGCAATAATTAAGTTCCAGAGAAAAGCTGGTCTGCCTGTGGATGGAGTAGTTGGAAGCAGAACTTGGGAAGAATTAAAGAAAAGTGTCAGCTTTGATGAATATACAGTTCGGAGTGGTGATACCCTATATGAAATAGCAGAAGATTTTAATATCTCCGTTAAAGTAATTAGGAATGCTAATAATTTAAGCAACCATATTATTAGTGTTGGTCAAGAATTAATTATTCCCAAAACTGGCATGGGTGGCGGTTTAGAGACAGAACTTTATGATATTGTTTCCTATCGAGTACAGCGTGGAGATACTTTAGAAAAATTAGCTCAGCGTTATAATACAACTACCCATCGGATTAAAGGGGTCAATAATTTACGTTCTAATCACCTTAGAACAGGTCAAAAAATAAAAATTCCTAAATTGATGTTAGATCTATCGGGCAGTTCCGAGGGTAGTGGAGAAGTAAGTGAGGACAAGTTTGTTTGGCCAGTAAAAGGTAAGATTAGTTCTAATTATGGTCATCGGACACATCCAATCTTAAATGAAAAGAGATTTCATGGAGGAATAGATATAGCAGTGCAAAGTGGTACTTCAATAAAAGCTGCTCAAGCAGGAAAAGTATTGAGTAGCGGCTGGATTAAAGGGTTTGGTAAAATAATTACAATTGATCATGGTGATGGAGTAGTTACCTCTTATGCTCACAATTCAAAATTACTGGTTAATAAGGGAGAACGGGTTCAGCGTGGTCAAACTATTTGCCGCAGTGGTAATACAGGTTTAAGCACAGGTCCTCACCTTGATTTTAGGGTTTTGATTAATGGTAAACCAGTTAATCCATTAGAATATTTAAAATAATCTTTGAGGAGAACATTTAATGTTCTCCTTTTATTTTTTTTGACAGATTAGTGAAAATGTATTATTATATAGTTTGTTGCAAATGATTTGCAAGTGAAAATCTAATTGAATAAAAGGGGTTGAATAAAATGAATGGCAAATTGAAATTAGCTACATTGGCTCTCTTGATTTTATTAGTCTTAACTGCTTGTCAAGGGTCAGAAGAAAAGAATGAAGAATTGACTGTACATACTAGTATTTATCCACTCTATGAAGTAGCTAAAAAAGTTAGTGGGAATAATTTAAATGTTAAATTAGTAGTCCCTAATGGAACAGAATTACATAGTTATCGACCGACACCTAAAGAAATATCAGAAGTAGAGAAGACAGATTTATTCTTTTATAATGGAGTAGGATTAGAGCCGTGGGCAGAAAAGATAGAAGATGATTTAAATGATTCTGAAGCTAAGATGGTTAATATAAGCCAACATGTCAATTTGATTGATTATACTAAAGGGCATACTATTAATAAGGAGTCACATGATAATAAACATACTGAAAAGGATAAACATAGGCGGTATGATCCTCATTTATGGTTAGACCCATTAAATATGAAATTGATTGCTAAAAAAATGAGAGAAGAGTTTAGTTCATTAGATCCAAATAATAAAGAAGCTTATCAAAAAAATTATAACAAGTTTGCCAAAAAAATTAATAAATTAGACCAAAAGTATGAATCTGATTTGTCTAATCAAGATCAGAATTATATTTTAGTTTCTCATGCAGCATTTGGCTATTTAGCTAAACGTTATGGATTTAAGCAGCTGTCAGTAACTGGGATTGCTCCGCATGAAGAGCCTTCACCAGGTGTTTTAGCTGATTTAGCTACCCAAGCTAAGAAATATAACTTAGATTATATTTTTATGGAGACCTTAGCTAGTCCTAAAACAGTAAATATTTTATCCCAAGAAGCTGATTTAGAAGTTTTAGAGTTGAATCCAGTTGCAGGACTAACTAAAGAAGAGCAAGAAAGTGGGGCAGATTATTTTGCTTTGATGTATCAAAATTTAGATAATATCAAGAAAGCGTTGGTGGAGTAAATGGATAAGATAGTAGAGATCAATAATTTATCTTTTAGTTATGAGCAAGAAAGAATTTTAGAAGATATAGATTTAGAAATTAGGCAAGAAGATTTTATAGCTTTTATTGGTCCTAATGGTTCAGGAAAGAGTACGTTAATGAAATTAATCTTAGGGTTATTAGAAGCTGAGCAAGGTGAAATTAAGTTATTTGATCAAAGGGTACAAGAATTTGATCAATGGACTAAGATCGGATATATTGCTCAAGAAGTAAGAGGATTTAATAATAGCTTTCCTGCTACAGTAAAAGAGATAATTGCGGCTAATTTATATAATGAGATGGGTTTTTTCAAGATTTTAAATGCTGATTTAGAAGAGAGAATTGAGCACACGTTAAAATTAGTGGGAATGTTAGACTGTAAAGAACAGCAGATTGGAAATCTATCTGGCGGTCAGAAACAGAAGGTATTTATTGCGCGAACTTTAGTGACTAATCCTGATATTATTTTCTTAGATGAGCCGTTGGTAGGGATAGATCAAGAATCACAGCAGGAATTTTATAGATTATTAGCCGAATTAAATACTAAATTGGATATCACAATTGTTATGATCTCTCATGATGTGCATGTAATTAGTGACCAAGCTAATAAAGTAGCTTGTTTTGTTAATGATAATATTTTCGTTCACCAAGCAGATGATTTCTGTTGTGATGATTACTTTGATAGTCTATCTGATAATCAAATGTGGATAGAACGTCATCAACATCAAGGTTGTGATAACTCATGTTAGAGATATTTACTTATGCCTTTATGCAGCGGGCTTTTATTGTAGGCAATGTAATAGCAGTTATTGCTGCTTTGATTGGAGTAATCTTAATCTTAAAGCGTTTGGCTTTAATTGGTCATACTATCTCTCATGTTGCGCTAGCAGGTGTGGCACTAGGAATGTTATTGGGAGTTTATCCAGTCTATACTGCTTTAGTTGTGGCTATAGGAGCAGGGATAGGAATTGAAGAGTTGAGAAAGAAGTATGATGACTATGCTGAACTATCTCTCTCAATTGTTTTAGCTGGAGGATTAGGATTAGCTACTATTTTAATTAGTTTAACTAATAGCAACTCTAGTATTTTTAGTTATCTATTTGGTAGTATTTCTTTGGTTAGTCAACAGGATCTAATGTTGGTGCTACCCTTAGGTTTAACTGTGATAGCAATTATGGGGGCATTATATTATGGTTTCTTCTTCTTAGCCTTTAGTGAGGGTGAAGCTAAATTAGCTGGGGTTCCTGTTAAAGGATTGAATATATTATTTATTGTTTTAGTTTCGATTACTATTTCTTTATCAATGCGAATTGTAGGAGGATTGTTAATCTCTTCTTTAATCACTTTACCAGTGGCTACTGCTCTTCAAATTGCTAATAGCTTTAGGTCTACAGTCTTTTATAGTATTTTATTTAGTCTTTTAGCAGTTAATAGCGGTTTATTTATTTCTTTCTATCAGGATTTAGCACCTGGAGGTACTATTATTTTAGCTAGTGTTGTATATCTGCTTTTTGTGTTATTATTTAATTTTGCAAGGAGTAAAGTTAATTAATATGGTAGGTGAATAAAATGGAAGAATTAGCAGAATGGAAGGGCAAATTAAGAGCTGCCGGAATTAGATGTACCAAACAGCGGGTTGGAATTTTAAATATATTAATCAAGCAAAGTAAACCATTAACTGCTAAAGAGATAGATAAGCGGTTAGAAGAAGCAGAGGTTAATTTAAGATTATCTACTATCTATAGGACTTTAAATCTATTAGAGAAAGAAAAGTTTATTAAAAAGTTAAATATGAAGGATAATGAAAGCAAATTTGAATTATTAACAGACCACCATCATCATTTAATCTGCCGTAAGTGTAATGAAATTTTGGCATTGGATTGTCCACTCCAAGAATTTGAAACAGAGTTGGCTGCTGAAACTGGGTATCAAATAGAAGAACATAGTATAAAATTTTATGGTCTCTGCCCTGGTTGTCAAGAGGAACTAAGGAGAAGTTAAGATCAATTAAACTAGAAAATAAGAACTATATAGTATTTATTAAAGAAAATAAGAGCTAACTTCTCTTAATCTTATTTTTTGATTTGATTTTTTCATCTCTGCTTGATAATATTTATTTGAACTAAAACAAGGAAAAATTTGCAATTGAAGAAGAGAAATTATTATCATAATTATAAGGGGCGATAAGAGAGTGGATTTTTCTGAAGTTCAAGAGAAATGGAATTGCAGCAGAGAGGAATGGAATGATTGGCAGTGGCAATTAGAAAATAGTATTAGTAGTGTAGAAGAGTTACAAGATAAGTTTGCTATTTCTAAGCAAGAGGCAAATGAGATTAAACAAGCAGCAGATGTCTTTCCGATGTCAATTACTCCTTACTATGCTTCTTTGATTGATTTTGATAATGATACCTGTCCTATTAAGCAGCAGGCAGTACCTCAGAAAAAAGAACTGCAAAATACAAATTATGAGATGGATGATCCACTGCATGAAGATGAAGATTCTCCGGTAGACGGTCTGACACATCGTTATCCGGATCGAGTATTACTCTTAGTAGCTAATAAATGTTCTATGTTCTGTCGTCATTGTACAAGAAAGAGAAAGGTTGGCGATGGAGAAAGTGGGGTTAATTTAGAGCAGATTAAAGAAGGTATTGAGTATATACGACAGACTCCTCAAGTGCGAGATGTATTACTCTCAGGTGGAGATCCATTATTAATTGATCGTGAAATGTTAAGAGAGATTATTATTGAATTATATAAAATACCGCATGTGGAAGTTGTGAGAGTTGGGAGTAGGCTTCCTGTAGTCTTGCCGCAAGCGGTTACAGATGGATTGGTAGATATGTTATCTGAAATCACAGAGGAATATGGTCCAGTATGGATTAATACACATTTTAATCATAAAAAAGAGATAACTCCTGAAGCTAAAGAAGCTTTAAATAAATTAGCCAATGCGGGAATTCCTCTAGGAAATCAGACTGTATTATTGCGGGATGTAAATGATTGCCCTGAAATAATTAAGGACTTAATGCATCAATTAGTCCAGAATAGGGTACGTCCTTATTATTTATATCAGTGTGATTTATCGCGGGGAATAGAGCATTTTAGAACTCCAATTGCAAAAGGAATAGAAGTGATGGAGCATTTAATTGGTCATACTTCTGGTTTTGCAGTACCGAGGTTTGTTGTTGATGCTCCCGGTGGTGGAGGTAAGATACCAGTTTCTCCTAATTATTTGTTATCTAATTCTAATCGTAAGACTATCCTAAGAAATTTTGAAGGAACTATCACTGTTTATACTGAGCCAGAAGAGAGAAGTAGTAATTGTCCGCCTGAATGTACTATTTGTGATAATCCATTTGTGGAAGAAGAGCAAAATGATGTTGGTCTGCAGAAATTATTCTCTGAAGATAATGATAAAATCAGCTTACAGAGCAGTGATCGGGAGTATGCTAATTATGGTACCTAGGCAGATAGATGGAAGAAAAGAAGAAGTTATTGGAGATGACTATCAGGCGACTATTCATTTATCTCCTTTAAATAAACGCATTGTAATTAAGGATTATAGTGGTCAGAATATAGAGAAGTTAACTTCGCGTCTGATTAAGTCAGCTCAAAAGAATAATTATACTAAGATTTGGGTTAAGGCTTATCGGGATGATGCAGAAAAGTTTTCTCAATCAGGTTTTGAAAAAGAAGCGCTTATTGATAGTTATTATTCTCAGGATGATGCAGTTTCAATGGCTTATTATTTGAGTTCAGGGAGAGAAGAAGTAGTTGATTTTGAGGAAGAAGAGAAGATTATAAAAAAATTAAGTAAAGAAGAAAGAAAAGATAATAGGTTAACTTTAACTGAAGAATATAAATTTAAACTAGCAGAAGAGAGAGATTTAGAAAGATTAGCTGCTTTATATGATGAAGTATTTGATTCTTATCCTTATCCAATTGATAAGGTAGATTATTTAAGAAGGATGCTAACAGAAGATGTTATTTATGGCTTGATTTATGAAGGGGATAAACTAGTAGCTGCAGCTTCAGCAGAAACAGTTCCCCAAGAGAAGAATTCTGAGATGACTGATTTTGCTACTCTGCCTGAATATCAGGGCCAAGGTTTAGCAAGTTACTTGCTAGAGCAATTAGAAGATATATTAAAAGATAAGGATTATAATTGTTTATATACCATTGCTCGGGCCAAAGTGTTTGGCATTAATAAGCTCTTTAGCCGGGCTGGTTATGAATATAAAGGTCGTTTAATTCAAAACTGTAATATCGGCGGCGGTTTAGAGGATATGAATTTATGGTGTAAAATAATTTAGCAGCATAAAGCTGAGGGCTTTTCGCTCTCAGCTTTTTTAATTTTTAAAATATTTGTAACGAGGAAATGACTTTTAAATGTAGAAGTATCTATATAAAGTGTAGTTTTGAAGATTGAGATAAAATAATTTCTTCGCTCTTAAATTTAGTTTGATTCGTCTAAACTTCGTTAAGACTTATTGACAAACTAGATTTTAGGTCGCTGCGAAAGAATTTTATCTCAATCTAAGTCAGTTTTACTTTAATAGCGGTGGGGGAATAATACTTTTATGCAAGATTTAGTACTTTAATCCTTGATTTCATAGGTATAAACACAGTATTTGAGTTAGCTGAGAAAGAATTTTATCTTGAATGCAATGAACAAAAAGATTTGCTCGAAGGAAAAAGATATCTGAACCGGACTATAAAAATAGATATTAAGTTATATTATGAGATAAATGAGCACAAATTAAAACTGAGGTGATAAAATGGAGAATAAAAAAGAAGTCTATTCCTGGATACTTTATGATTGGGCCAATTCTGCCTTTGCAACGACTGTTTTAGCTGTAGTCTTACCTATTTTCTACAAAGACTTTGCTGCTGCTAATTTGGCTGATACTGCAGCAACTTCTTATTGGGGTTATACGCAGACGATTGCGATGTTGATTGTTGCTTTTTTAGCTCCAATTTTAGGAGCTATGGCAGATTATTCGGGTGCGCAAAAGAAATTTTTAAAGGGTTTTGTTGGTTTGGGGGTCGTAGGAACTGCATTATTATTCTTTATTCAGCAGGGGAATTATATAACTGCTTCGCTATTTTTTATTATTGCTAATGTAGGATTTGCTGGGGGGAATATATTTTATGATTCCTTTCTACCTGTGCTAGTAGAAGATAAAAAGATGGACTATATTTCTGGAGTTGGCTATTCAGCAGGTTATTTTGGAGGAGGAGTCTTATTAGCAATTAATTTAGTTATGATTTCTAAACCAGGATTATTTGGGATTAGTGAGTTATTCGCTACGAAGTTAAGTTTTGTGATGGTGGCAGTCTGGTGGTTTATCTTTTCTCTACCTGCTTTTTATTATTTACCGGTGGGAATTAAAAAAGGTCCGGACCTATCTGCAGTTGAATATGTTAAGAATGGATTTAAACAGTTAAAGAGGACACTAAAGAATATCAGTCAATATCGAGAACTATTAAAGTTTTTAATTGCCTTTTGGATTTATAATGATGGGATTGGAACAATGATTAGAATGGCTACTATTTATGGACGTGAGGTTGGCATTGGCAGAACTGACCTTATTGGGGCAATGTTGATGACTCAATTTATTGGAATTCCTTGTGCTCTCTTATTTGGCAAATTAGGAGAAAAGATTGGAGCTAAGAAAGGAATTATCATTGCGTTAACTATGTATTTACTAATTACAGTGAGGGGTTATTTTTTAAGTACAGCTCTTGATTTTTGGATCTTAGCCGGATTGGTAGGTCTAGTTCAGGGCGGTGCTCAAGCTCTTAGCCGTTCTCTTTACGGCAGTATGATTCCGCGGGATAAGACTTCAGAATTTTATAGTTTTTTTGGGATTTCTAGCAAGTTTGCTGCCATTACAGGTCCTTTTGTATTTGGTTTAGTTGGACATTTAACTCATTCTAGCCGCTTAGGTGTTTTGGCAGTAGCAGGATTTTTCTTAGCAGGAATTATAATCTTAAGTACTGTTGATGTAGAGAAAGGGAGAAAAGCAGTAAACTAGATCTTTTCTCCATCAAAGTTTATTTTAGGAAAGATATCTTCTATCTGTAGTTGATTGTCATTATTTAAGAATTTAATTACTTCTTTAATCATCATATGGGCTTCACCAACACTTTTTAATAAGAGCTGCTCAACATAATTATATTCTTGGCCAGATAAGAGTTCGTAATTAGGTTGAGTAGGATAGATTAAAGTATTTAAATCAAATGATAATAAAGGATTGAGTGTTTTAAAGAAGATACGTTTTAGCTGCCGCGGACTGTAGAATAGGCTAAAGACCTGTTTGAAGTCT
>JAWOFC010000254.1:0-5848 GCA_046482455.1 Halanaerobacter sp.
GGCCCTAGAGGCAGAACCAACATTAATCAAGCCTAACTTAAGAGAATTGGAAGAAATTTGGGAGCAAAAGCTATCCTTTAGAGAGGCTATCTCAGTTAGTCAAGAGCTAATAGACTCTGGAATAGAGATAGTAGTAATTTCTTTAGGAGCTGAAGGAGCACTGCTTGTAGGAGATGAGGAAGTATGGTATGCTAAAGCTCCGCAGGTGGAAGTTGTAAGTACAGTTGGTGCTGGAGATAGTATGGTGGGAGCATTAGCAGTAGCTTATACTAGAGGTTATTCTTTAAAAAGGATGCTGCAGTTTGCTGTGGCAATGAGTATAGCCACTATCCTATTAGCAGGTAGTGAACTAGGGAGTTTGGAAGAAGTTGAAAGATGGATGGAGAAAGTAGAAGTGAGACAGGTGGAGGGTTAGTTTATGAAGATTACTAGTTCGAGTAATGGGAAAATCAAGTATTTACGATCCTTGTATCAGAAAAAATACCGTCGTGAAAATAAGCAGTTTGTCCTAGAAGGGGTTAGATTAATTGAAGAAGCAGTCAAAGAAGAGATAAATTTAACGCAGGTCTTTTATTCAGATTATTTATTGAGAAATAGACAAGGGGAGAGATTATTAAAGGGATTAGAGAAGAGAGGGGTTGAAATCTATGAAATTGCTGATGATTTATTAGGGCAAGTAGCTGATACAGTCTCTCCGCAGGGTATATTAGCTATTGCAGATAAGATTGAGTATAGTTTAAATGATATTTTAAGCAAAGAGAAGGAACTTATTTTAATAATAGATCAGATTCAGGATCCAGGGAATTTAGGAACAATCATTAGAACAGCTGATGCAGCTGGTTTTGATGGATTAATTACTACTAAAGGAACAGTCAGTCTATATAATCAAAAGACGATTCGAGCAACAATGGGGTCATTTTTTAGAACGCCAATTGCTAAAGTAAATGATTTAGATATACTTGAAAATAAAATTAAGGAAAGTTATTTTAATCTAGTTGTGGCAGATACAGCAGGAGAGAGCTATCATTTTGAGATTGATTATTTACCTGCAAGTGCTATAGTAGTAGGGAATGAAGCTCATGGCCCGCGCCAAGAACTAATAGATATGGCAGAACAGTTGATTAAGATTCCTCTGCTTGGAGGAGCAGAATCTTTAAACGTAGCTATGGCAACTAGTGTGATAGCTTATGAGGCTGTGCGTCAGAAATTAGATAACTAGTTAAGGTTGTAATTGTTAGAAATTGCTATACATATTACTCGTTTTATATGGTAAAATAGTAAATAAGCTTTAATAGAGGTTAACTTAAAATAATATGAATGGAGTGATATAAATGGCGGATGAGGAAGTATTAGAGCTTATTTTAGATAAAATAACTAGTTTAGATAACAAAGTTGATAGTTTAGATAACAAAGTTGATAGTTTAGATGATAAGATAGATGGTTTAGAATTGAGGCTGGATAATCTGGAAAAAGAGGTTCAGAAGAATCGGACAATGATTAAAAATAACTCTGATAGATTAGATATTGTGGTCAGACAAGTTAATGAAAATAATCAAATTTTAAAGCAAGAAAATGTTCAGAAATGGTTAAAACTTGGTAGTCAAGTAATGGAACATTGGCAAGAAAAATCATAGTTAGAATTATAATTGAATTTTTAGCAAGGTTATGGTATAATCTGATTGAAATTTAATATTGTAAAAAGCGATGATAAAGAATAGTAAGTTAGTAACTTCTCTAACAGGAAGAGAATATATAATTGAGATTATTCTTAAGAGTTAAGCTAACTGAATTCACTTTTGAGCTGCTAGCTGAAATTTTAAGTAGGTTTAGTCGGTGCTCTTACCGTGATTAAGAGTTAAAGTTGAGCTGTGAAGCTAATTAAGGTGGTACCGCGAATCCCTTTTTCTTTCGTCCTTAGATGGAAAGAAGGGATTTTTTGTTTTTGGTATAGATTAAAGTGATAATTTTTGATTTTAGAGAGGGAGGTATGAAAAAAGATGGAAGAAAAGCTAAAAGAGATTCAGCAAGAAGCTACTGCTAAGATTGGAGAAGCTTCAGATATGGATGAGCTGGAAGATTTAAGAGTTGAATACTTAGGAAAAAAAGGTGAAGTTACTGCAATATTAAGAGGTATGGGAGAACTACCCCCAGAGAAGAGACCGGTAGTTGGTAAGCTGGCTAATCAAGTTAAGGGAAAGTTGAAAGAGTTAATTGCAGATAAGAAAGAAGAGTTTAAAGAGCGGGAGAAAGAAAAGAAATTAAGAGAAGAGAGTATTGATGTTACTCTACCAGGAACTAAGATTGATTCTGCTACTAAACATCCTCTAACATTAATTTTTGATGACTTGAAAGAGATCTTTTTAGGATTAGGCTTTGAAATTGCTGAAGGGCCAGAGGTGGAGAAGGACTATTATAATTTTGAGGCGCTAAATTTCCCTCCTAATCACCCTGCTCGAGATATGCAGGATACTTTTTATACGACAAATGGAGTCTTATTAAGGACTCATACTTCATCTGTTCAGGTCAGAACAATGGAGGAACAAGAACTGCCAATTAGAGTAATTGCTCCAGGACGAGTCTATCGTAGTGATGAGATTGATGCTACACATACTCCCGTCTTTCATCAAGTTGAGGGATTGATGATTAATGAGAATACTTCTTTTGCTCATTTAAAGGAAGTCTTGATTAGGGTAGTGCATGAGATCTTCGGTCAAGACCGTGAGGTAAGGTTTAGACCGAGTTATTTTCCTTTCACTGAGCCGAGTGCTGAGGTAGATGTATCATGTGCTAATTGCAGTGGAGCAGGCTGTAGTATCTGTTCTGATACTGGTTGGTTAGAGATTTTAGGTGCAGGAATGGTACATCCTAATGTATTAGAGATGTCTGGTATAGATTCAGAGCAGTATAGTGGTTATGCTTTTGGAATTGGTGTGGAACGACTAGTAATGTTGAAGTATGATATAGATGATATTAGACTGTTATTCAATAATGACTTAAGATTCTTGGAACAGTTTTAGAAATGATCAAAAAGTTAGCAGAAAGGACTGATGTGAAATGAAAGTATCGTATAATTGGCTGCAGGAATATATTGATTTCGATTATTCGCCAGAAGAGTTGGCCCATGAACTAACTATGGTGGGCTTAGAAGTTGAGGCAGTAGAGAAGTTAGGAGCAGAGATTGAAGATGTTATTATTGGAGAAGTAGAAGAGATAAAAGAGCATGAGAATGCTGATAAGTTATCTGTCTGTAAAGTTGATATAGGAGATGAGGTTGCACAGATTGTCTGCGGAGCAGATAATATGAATGAAGGAGATAAAGTTCCTGTAGCACCAGTAGGAATGGAGATGCCAGATGGCATGAAGATTGAAGAGGTAGAACTTAGAGGAGTTAAGTCGAGTGGAATGATGTGTTCTACTAATGAGTTAAACCTACCTGATGATGGTGTAGATGGACTTTATATTTTAAAAGAAGATGTGACTATAGGTGAACAGTTGATTAAAGAGCTGAATTTAGATGATGTGATCTTAGAATTTGATTTAACGCCTAATTATGCTCATTGTTTAAGTATTATTGGAGTGGCAAGAGAGGTTGCAGCAATTACAGGTAATAAATTAGAATTACCAGACCTCGATTTAGAAGAGGTAGATAAAAGTATTGATGATGTAATCGATGTTAGAGTTAAAGATTCTGATTTGGCCCCTCGCTACGCTGGACGAGTGATTAGAGATGTAGAGGTTAAAGAATCACCAGACTGGTTAAAGAATAGATTAGAAGCAGTAGGGATTGGGGCAGTTAATAATATTGTTGATATTACAAATTATATTTTGATGGAATTAGGACAACCGCTGCATGCTTTTGATTATGATAAATTAGCTGGACAAGAGATTATAGTGCGCAGAGCTAAAGAAGGAGAAAAGTTATTTACTTTAGATGAAGAAGAAAGAGAATTAGATGAAGATATGTTAGTAATTGCTGATGGAGAAAAGCCTGTCTGTTTAGGTGGAGTGATGGGGGGGGCTAATAGTGAAGTTACAGAAGAGACAACCACTTTATTTTTAGAGAGTGCCAATTTTGCTCCAGGCTCAGTGCGTAAGACAGCTAAAAAGTTAAAAATACATAGTGACTCCTCGCATCGTTTTGAAAGAGGAGTAGATATTAATGGAGTGGAATATGCACTTGATCGAGCAGCGGAATTAATAGCTGATATAGCAGATGGTGAAGTGTTAGAGGGTTATAAAGATATTTATCCTAACGAGGTTAAGCCGCAAGAAATTATGCTTAGACCGCAGAGAGTTAGAGACATATTAGGGGTAGAATTAGCTAAAATAAAGATAAAGTCTTATTTAGAGAATCTGCATTTTGATGTTGATGATCGAGGAGCTAATCTATTAGTTAAGGTACCTACTTATCGTGTTGATGTAGATAAAGAGATTGATTTGATAGAAGAGATAGCAAGAGCCTATGGTTATGGCAGAGTAGAACCAATGAAGGCTAGAGCTGCTCTAAAACAGGGGAAAAAGACTTGGCAACAGAAAGTAGAAGCTAAGACTAAGGATTTATTAACTGACTTAGGTCTCTTTGAAGTACAGAATTATTCTTTTATTAATCAAGACGAATTTGATAAGCTTAATTTGGCAGAAGATAGTAAATTAAGAAATGTAGTAGAGATTAATAATCCAGTAACTGAAGAGCATACTATTATGAGAACAACTCTCCTAGCTAGTCTATTAGAGAATATTTCTTTAAATCTTAACCGCGGTAGAGAAGATATTAGTATTTTTGAGTTGAATACCGTTTTTCTGCCTTGTGAAGATACTAAGCTGCCTCAGGAGAGATTAAAATTATCTTGTGCAGTCATGCGAGATGATTTAGAAGATAGATGGCAGGTAAATGCAACCGGCTTTTTCTATTTAAAAGGTATCTTAGAAGATTACTTTAGGCAACTGGGTATAGAAGAGGTTCAATTTATTAGAGGGGAATTCCCTGCTTTACATCCTGGTAGAACTGCTGAGGTAGTAGTTGAGGGAGAAAGTATAGGTTACTTAGGAGAACTCCATCCTGATGTGCAGGAGAATTATGATCTTTCGCAGCGAGTTACAGTCTGTGAATTAGATTTTGCTGCTCTTGTTGAAGCTGCTACGGCAAAGAGAGAGTATCAACAGCTGCCTAAATATCCAGCTTTAAGTAGAGATATTGCTTTAGTAGTTGAAGAAGAAGTGACAAGTAAAGAGATTAAAGATTTAATCTTAGAACTTGGTTCAGATATAATAGAATCTATTGAATTATTTGACCTATATCAAGGAGAACAGCTTGAAGAAGGCGATAAAAGCTTAGCTTATTCTATAAAGTATAGAGTTGCAGATAGGACTTTAACTGATGATGAAGTTAATCAAGTGCAAGCTGAAATTGAAGAAAAATTAAATCAAAAATTAGGAGCACATATTAGAAGGTAGTATGAGTAAAGAGTAAAATAGAAGGGCAGTAAATAGTAATGAGTAAAAACAAAAAGCAGTGAAGAGCTGTGAGCGATAAATAGGCTATCAGCTGTCAGCTATCAGTAGTCAGCAAAAGAAAAAGCATAAAAAAGTAATTAGTGATCAGTAAAAATAAAAAGCAGAAAAGAAAAGAAGTGATGAGTAGAAAGTAGGCAATAAGCAAAAACACTGTATATAGATTACGCAGTTAATATGCTATAGGTAGAGAGAAGTGGGTTACACGGAGGGTTTTCTTATATTATATGCAATTTTCTTTACTTATCACCTACTTTCTGCTGTCTTTTTTTATGCTTGTAGCTCATTACTCATCACTCATGACTCATGACTGCTTTTATGGTGTTGGTTATATGCT
>JAWOFC010000255.1:0-6153 GCA_046482455.1 Halanaerobacter sp.
CTAATATCAACCTTATCTGCAGCCCATTTATAGTGTTCAGAAATCTCTCTTTGCTTCTCTTCCGCAAGATAAATATAACTATAATCAACTTCAAAAAAGCGACCTAGATATTTTAATCCTACTTCAATCTGTTCTTCTAGCATCTTATCACTATTAATAAAATGTCTAGACAGGTCTATAATCAAATTCTCTAACTCAATTCTCCGCTTCAAATCATTTTCTAATTCTTTCTTCTCTGTAATATCTTTGGCAAATCCTAAAAACCGATCTTCAGCTAACTTTCTACCTTCTAAAATAACGTAAATACAACTGCCATCTCTTCTCTTTAATCTCATTTCATCTTTAAAGTGTCCAGTTTCTAATAATCTTCTGAATCTTTCCACTGCTTCTTCTAAGTCATCTTCAAAAACTAATTCTCTAATATTCATAGTTAAGAGCTCATTCTTAGTATAACCTACCATATTAGCCGCTTCGCGGTTAACATCTAAATAATTACCTTTGCTATCTACTATAAATATCCCATCGGGAGCATAATTAACATAATTTCTAAACTTCTTTTCACTCTTCTTTAAATCGGCAATTAATCTTTCCTTTTTGGTAATATCATCAGCTGAACAGACTATATATTCCACTTCTCCATTTTCATCTAATTTAGGAGTCTTGATTATCTTTAGCAGCCTCTCTTTGCCCTCAGCATTCTTAACTCGCTCAACTTTTTTTATCTGCTCTTTTTGAACAAAAACTTTCCGATTTCCAGCTGCACAAGTTTTTGCTTCTTCCTCATCTAAAAGTTCAAATACAGACTTGCCCTCTATTTCTTCTTCTTTAAATCCCAAAAATTGAGCATGACTAATATTAACTTTACCATAAGTCTCTTCATCCTTTAAATACCAGATCTGTGTCTCAATATTCTCCAAGAGAATATTCTGCTCTTCATTCCTTACTTCTAATTTCTTTTGTGCATGATGTAACTCTAATTGGGTCTCTACTCTAGCTAAAACTTCTTCTTTTTGAAAGGGCTTAGTTATATAGTCCACACCTCCTACTGCAAAGCCTTTTAGCTTCTTTTCAGTCTCTTTTAAGACACTAATAAATATAACTGGTATTTTTTCAATCTTTTCACTCTCCTTAAGTCTTTTACAGACTTCAATACCATTTATATCAGGCATCATGATATCTAATAAGATTAGATCAGGTTCTTTATTATAAACAAAATCTAGAGCTTCCTGACCTCGCTTTGCTAATGCCACTCGATAAGAATTAGCACTCAATATATTAGCTAAGATTCTTAAGTTTCCTTCATTATCATCTACAACCAAAATCAATTTATCCTCTTCCACCTACCTCACTCCCTTCCTTCATTTTGATTTAATAGATAATTGAAAATTGAGAATGAACAATTATATAAAAAACGCTATTTGTAGACATATTATTTAAAAGTACTACATTCTTCTATTAATATTTTAGTATTTCTATAATAAAAGCAATTTTCCTGTATTTTTAATAAATTAACTTTTATTTTAAACAATAAAAAAACCTAAAATCCCACAACAGAAATGGAATCTTAGGATTTATAGCTAGCAGCAGAAACTAACACTATCTCTTGTATTTAGTGATTTTCATAGCAAGATTAAAGAGCGGCGATAAGAGTTTATCCTGATACTCACTAATATTTTCCTTCTTTTTTAATAAAGCAAAGTAAAGACCAGCATTAGAAATATCACCCAATAGTACAAAACCATTAATTCTATTATCTTTTATATAGATTTTACGGAGCACTCCTTCTTCTTCATACTTTATCGCTTCGCCTTTAAGTTCACCTACTACCATCAGCTTAAAGTTTAGTTCTTTAAGTGAGTTCATATAAAATTGCTTTTCATACTTCTTCTCTCTGCCTAAGATATTTAATCCAGCTGTCCGACCGTGACTGACAGCTACTGTATGAAGACCGTGTATAGTCATCTCATCTGTCAATAAGTCTTTGGTCTTGGCTACATCACCACAGGCATAAATATTAGGATAATTAGTCTGTAAATAACGATTGACTAGAATCCCCCCACCGTCATTTTGAATTCCACTACCCTCTAAAAAATCAATATTTGCCTTCACTCCCGTTGCTGTAATATAAAAATCAGCCTCTAACCTTCGTCCCTCACTGGTTATAAGTCCTTCTACTTCTTCATCACCAACAAAACGAGAGCCTTCCGTATTCAGCATAACATTAATACCTTGTTCTTCTAAATCTTCAACTACATATTTAGCCGTCTCTTTATCCAATAAGCGAGGCATAATCCAACCACGGCGATTTAAAATAGATGCTTCAATGCCAATTTTAGCTAAACAGAGAGCAATTTCAACACCTAAAAATCCGCCTCCAACTATAACTGCTGAAGTACTACCAGAACTTGCCCTTTCTTTTATCTCTTCCGCCCCTGCAATACTCTTAAAATTAGTAATTCCTTCTTTATCAGCTCCTTCGACTTCAGAAGGAATATACAGCGAGCTACCAGAAGCTATTAATAATTTATCAAATTCTCTCTTCCTACCCTGCTCTGTTAGTATATATCTCGCTTCAGGCTCTACTTCAACTACTCTTTCGCCTAAAAAACAGTTGAAGTTATATCTACCACAGACATCCTTACCCTGCCAATAGAGTAAGTCCTCCTTATCATTAATCAAATATTTCCCTAAGACTGACGGAGAATAGGGAGGTACATCTTCAGCAGAGAAGATATCTATCCTACCTGAAAATTTTTTCCGCCGTAGAGTCAAAGCCGCAGTTAGTCCTGCTGGTCCTGCTCCAATAATTACAACTCGCATCGCTCTTCCCCCTCTTATTCACCAGTCAAAGAAGCATATAACTCTCTAACTGCCTGGACATAAGGTGTGTCCTCTTCTAATAATGGTGCTACATCAGGTTCATTAAGGTAGACATTCTCATCAAAGGGTAGATAATGAATCTCATCAAAGATATCTTCTTTATCTCCTACCCGTTCCATAACCTTTTCTTCATCTTGCTTACCGCGTACTTTATTAACTACTAAATGAATATTCTCAATCTCTAATTGATCGGCTAGTTGAGCAGAATGAAGGGCAACTTGAACTGCATTAAAGCTCGGCTCAGTAATAATTACAGCATTGCGAAATCCTTCTGCTAAAGAACGCCCAAAGTGTTCAACCCCAGCCTGAGTATCCATTAAGATAACCTCATCTTCTCTTAACTTAATATAGCCCACTATAGAATCAAGTAAAGCATTTTCAGGACAGAGACAGCCCGTTGCTGCTTGAATGACACTACCAATTACTAAGAGATTGATTCTTTCTTTAATATTCATCCCAAATCTATTTACAACATCTGATACATCAGGGTTTAAGTTCAGCATAGCTCCCCAATCTTCTCCTGGTCTAGCACCAGTCTTCTCTTCAATATAGTCTATATTTTCAGAGACAGGCACTATCTCATCTGCCTTCTCAACTGGAAAACCTAAAGAAAAGGCTAAATTCTGCTGTGGATCCTCATCAACTGCTAAGACCTGAAACTGATCTTGAGCAAAAAATTGTGATAAGAGAGCAGTAAGGGTGGTCTTACCCACTCCACCCTTACCTGTAATTACAACTCTAAAATCATCTTTCTCTTGTGCACCATCTAATCCTTTAGCAGCTGAAAAGACCTTCTTTCTTCTCTCTTTTTCTTCAGCTTGGGCTTCAGTTCTGCTCTCGGTCATATGCCTAATTCCTCCCGCTGACTTAAAATATGACGTTCAATCATAGCAGCTGCTTCTACTGGATCAGGTTCAACGCCAAATTTAGCATTTACTACATCATCTAACTCATCAGTTAATAGATTAGTTACTTTCTGACTCCCCATTGTATTAGGAGGTAATCCTACTACTGTATAGAAGCCTGAAGCCACAAAATAAGAAGCAATCGTTAAAGCCTTTTGTGCATACCATTCAGGCGCTGCTCCTGCAGCAGGTAACTGGTCAATTCCTACATCAAGGGCATTAGCTAATTCTCCTGCTAAAGCAAGTATCCGAGAACAGTCAACACAAGAGCCCATATGCAAGACTGGTGGAATATTTAAGCTTTCACAGACTTTGCGTAAGCCATCTCCTGCCATCTCAGCTGCTTCAGGAAGTAATAGTCCTTCCTTACCTGAGGCTACAGCTGCACAGCCAGTCTCGATCAGTAAGATATCCTTCTTAATCAACTCTTTAGCTAAGTTAACATGACCGTAATCATGCTGAATCTTAGGGTTACTACAGCCTACAACTCCTACTACACCTTTAATCTGACCTGAAGTAATTGCTTCTATTAGCGGATCAAAACTACCACCTAAATTCTCCTTAATTGCTTCTACAGAGAAACCAGCTACCATCTCCATTGGATCGCTTGGAATCTCTACTTGTTTTGGATTTCTTTCTTTATAAGTCTCAATTGCCAAGTCAACTATCTCAGTTGCTGTATCATAAGCAGTTTCAGGGTGGAACTCTTTATGCGTTGCTCCAGGAACTTTTGATTTTTCACTTGTTGATACAACTTCACTATGGAAACACTTTGCTATCTGTGGTAAAGATGGGAAGATACATTGATAATCAATAATCATTGCATCTACAGCTCCAGTAGCTAGAGCTAACTCCTGATTGAGCATATTCCCAGCCATAGGAACCCCTTTTCTCATCAATAGCTCATTACCAGTACAGCATAGACCAACTAAGTTAATCCCTTCCGCTCCTGCTTCTTTAGCCTTTGCAACCATTTCCTCTTCCCGCGCTGCTTTAACTACTACATCTGATAAGATAGGATTATGACCGTGCAGCACAATATTAACCATATCATCCTTTAATGTACCTAAATTGACTGTGGATTCTGTTACCTCAGGAGTTCCAAACATAATATCTGATAGTTCAGTAGCCATCATTGAACCGCCCCAACCATCAGATAAGGCCGTTCTAAAGCCATGCAATAACATATTCGTATAATCGGCTCCTACTCCCATATGAACACGGTGCATTGCTTCTACTACTTCGCGGTCAACACCACGGGGAGTAATCCCAGTCTTATCCCAGATCTTCTTCGTCTTCTCTGGCACTCTCTCTACAAAATCTAAACCGCCTTTAATCATTCCATACTCAGCTAAGAATGCTTCTCCCATCTCTTTAGCTATCTCTTCATTAGAACGATCTTCTACTTCTATACCAACATCTTGAGCTACAGCCTTTAATTTCTCTGTATCTAGCAGTTCATAGCCTTGACTTTCACCCAATGCAGTCTCATAAAAAGTCTCTACAACTTCACGACCGTGATCAGAGTGAGAGGCTGCTCCGGCAGCGATATCATTAAGTAAGTTACGAGCTACAATTAAATTGGCATCTGCTCCACAGACTCCTCGCTGCGGTCCTTCTTCAAAAGGATCGACCTGACAAGGGCCCATCTTACATGAATTACAGCAAATTCCCATCTGCCCAAATCCACACTGCGGCTGCTGCGCTTCTAATCTATCCCATGCCGTCTCCATATCTTCTTCTAGCGTTCTCTTAATCGTTGGTTTCTCATCTTCAGCTATTGTTCTCTCATCTACTTGTTCATCGATTGTATTACTCATGCTCTATTATCCCCCTCTTTAGTTGATGATGGTAGCGGTCCTATATGGGCAATCTTTTCCTGCATCTTTTTAAAAGACTTAACATTCTTTGGAACCTCTTTATGACTACCCCTACCTCTAATCTGACTAGTTATATTTTTAAATAGTTTAGTCTGGCGCATATCACTAACTTCATTTTCCTCTGCAAAAATCATTGCATCAGTGCGGCAGGCTTCAACACAAGCTGGCTCCTCACCTTCTTTAAGTCTATCAAGACAGTGATCACATTTATAAGCTACTTTATTACCATCCGCTTCTACTTGACGATAATCAATAGCATCATTTGGACAGACCATAGCACACATCCCACAGGAAATACATTTATCCTTCTCTACCTGAACTGAATCAAACTCTGGATCATGATAAATAGCATCAGTCGGACAGGCATCTATACAAGGAGCAGGATCACAATGTTGACACTTATTTGGAAATGTCATTAGATCTACTCCTAAGCCCACTTTAATACGCGGCTGGGGCTGAGGGTCTTCGCTCAACATTGAAACTAAACT
>JAWOFC010000100.1:0-4796 GCA_046482455.1 Halanaerobacter sp.
AATAATCTAAATGAAGCACTAGATGTAGGTGTTAAATCAGAGAAGAATTCAATTCTGCTTTATCAAGAATTATTAAAGAGTGAAGAAGATAAAGATGCAGTCAAGGCATTACAGGAATTAATCAATGAAGAGAAATCTCATTTAGTTAAATTAAAAAAATTACAGAGCTATACTTAAGCTAAGAAGGCAAGTTTCCTGACTGGAAACTTGCCTTCTAGTAATTTAAATTATTTTAATAGCCCATTGGTCCAAATCCAGCACAATTTGCTCTGCGGCCCTTAGTTTCTCTTCTTCCTCTGCCGCCTCTATCTCTACCTCTGCCTTTTTGACCTCCACGGCGTCCAAAGTTAGCTAAATCTGCAGATTCCTCTAATTGTTCATCACTTAAGATATCTCTCATCCCTAAACGATGTTCCATTCTTGCATCTGCTAGTTTAGCTTGTAATTGATTAACTTCTTCTTGTAATGAAACAATTTCATCCTTATTAGCCTCGCTATCAAAGTACATCTCTCTTAACTCTTCTCGTTTATCAAATACGTCATCTCGTAATTCATCCTGCTTCTCAAAATGTTCATCTCTTAACTCTTCCATCTTTTCTATCTGTTCATCGGATAAGTCTAGTCTCTCTGCTCCAGTCATTCTATTTTGCTGAGCTTGATTATTTCTACCTTGTCCTCTATTTCCCTTTTGCGGACCAGAATAAGCAAAGACTAAAGCCGAACCACCAAGCACTAAAGATAAGACCAACACTAAACTGACTAATTTTTTCATGATTATCATCTCCTATTATTTGAGTTTTTTGTTTTCTCTTTTATCTTACAGTTATAGTATAATAGTTAAATATTAAAAAAGTATTAAGAAAAGAACAAGATTTTATTAAAAAACAAAAAAATTAAAAAGCACCCCAGTTAGAAACTAACTGAAGTGCTTTGACGGTCTTTATTAAATGACAGTTACAAACTGTAATTTATAATTTAGTTACATCCTCTGCTTGAAGACCTTTTTCAGTCTCAACAATATCAAACTGAACCTCTTTGCCTTCTTCTAAATCTTTGAATCCTTCTTCGTTAATAGCAGAGAAATGAACAAAAACGTCATCTCCATCTTCTTGCTCAATAAAGCCATAACCTTTCTCACTGTCAAACCACTTAACACTACCTGTTGCTTTTGCTTCTGCAACATTACTCTCTTCTACTTCCTGATTCACTTCCTCAACATCTTCTTCTTCAACAACACCAGCATCTGCAAATGCATCGCCTAAGTTATTCATCATATCTACCTCCATGAAACTATTTTAGATTTCTATCTTAACCATTTGTAATACTATCATTACAGAACTGATTTGTCAAACAATATCAGGAAAAGAAATTAATCCATTTTTACCTTAGCAATTAATCTTTTATCTTATAACCGATTTTAAAGAGGTAAGTAGTTAAAAGGAATAACAGAATAAATAATGTACTTACTATAGTTATAGATAGGGATAATTTAGCATCTGAAATACCTATAAAGGCATAACGAGCCATATCTATCATATAAAAGACAGGGTTAAATAAAGAGACTTTACTCCAAACCCCCGGCAGATTCTTAACTGAATAGAAGACACCACTTAAAAATGTTAGGGGCGTAATAAAGAAGTTAGAAAAGATGGAGATATGATCGAACTTTTCAGCCCATAATCCAGCAATAATCCCCAATAGAGAAAAGACTCCTGCAATTAAGAGAGAAAATAAGAAGAATAATCCAACTGAATAGACTGCTCCACTATAAAAGAAGGTAGCAATTAAATAGATAGCTAGTCCAACTATTAAACCGCGGGCTATGCCCCCAATCATCAACCCTAGAGTCAACTGCATATAGGAAAAAGGAGCTAATAAGAGATCAACAATTGAACCTTGATATTTAGCTACAATTAAAGAAGATGAAGTATTAGCAAAAGAGTTACGAATCAGACTCATCATAATTAAACCCGGCACAATAAATTTGATATAATCAATGCCGTAATCAGCCACTTCACGGCTGCGAAAAGAATAAGAAAAGATGATTAGATATAGGCTAGTAGAGATTAAAGGAGCAAAGATAGTCTGAATTGCTACCTTAGAAAAACGCCAAATCTCTCGTTTAACTAAACTATAAAAGCTGATCCAATTATTCATCTTTCTCACCACCTAAACTGGTCAATTTCATAAATATATCCTCTAATTTAGCACTCTTGATATCTATATCTGCTATCTTTAGATTTGAACTTTGCATTATATCCAATAATGAGATGATATCCTCTCGTGTCGTCTCTAATCTGACCTTATTATCTTCTAGTCGCTCAATATCAACAGCAGTAGGCAACAGTTTCTCAAGATTATTAGTCTTCTCTTCTAATCTTAATTCGATTACTTTCTTATCAATGCGCTTAATCAATTCTTCTTTCTGATCCACAGCCACAATTTTACCCTTATTCAAAATAGCAATCCTGTCACATAACTCTTCTGCTTCTTCTAAATAGTGAGTTGTTAAAATTATAGTCTTCCCTGCTTCATTTAGCTTAATTACATAATCCCATAAGGACTTTCTAAGTTCTACATCAACTCCGGCTGTCGGTTCATCAAGTACAATTATATCTGGATCATGCACTAATGCCTTAGCAATTAATAAACGCCGCTTCATACCTCCTGAGAGCCCCCGAATATTAGTCTCTTCTTTATATTTTAAGCCTAATGCCTCTAAGACTTGGTCAATTCGTTTCTGATTATCTTTAACACCAAAGTAACCTGATTGAATCTCTAAAGTCTCCCGTACATTAAAATAGGGATCAAAAACTACTTCTTGCGGTACAATACCTAAGGACTCTTTTGTCTTTCTATAATCTTTTATTACATCATTTCCTAAAACCCTAACAGTCCCGCTATCTTTATTAACTAATCCGCCTAAGACGCCAATCAAGGTACTCTTTCCTGCTCCATTAGGACCTAGGAGTCCAAAAAATTCTCCTTCTTCTATTGTTAAATCTATATCTTTTAGCGCTTCTACAGCACCATAGCTCTTATTTAGATTCTTTATTTCAATTGCTTTAGTCATGAAACCCCCCCTACTAATAATAAAAATCCCCGCTGTCGAATAATTCACAGCGGGATAAAGATTGCTATTCTTCCTTATGACAAGCAACTATCTCTCCAAAATAAAGGGTATGATATCCTTCAGACGAATACCATTCTTCATCAAGAGCGGGATCTAATTTATCAGGCTCCATCTCTTGTTTAAACTTTAATTCGCATTCATAATGCAAGTTACAACCCTTAATCAGAGGAGATTTAACATTCTCTGCTGGACTAATATCTAATCCAGCCTCCTCAAACTTATCATAGTCACGACCGGATTTACTACCGCAGAATATTAATTCCTCTTTCATAGCATCCGCAAAAGGAATACTGACTGTAAATTGATTAGTCTGCTCAATTAACTCATAGGTATACCTTGAATCACGCACCATTGCTATAAAGACTGGTCTACCCCACATATAACTTATACTACCCCAACCAATTGTCATTGTATTAAGCTCATCTTCTGTCTTAACTGTTAGAAAGGCCCCACCGTTGGCAAGCCCCTCTAATGCTTCCTCGGCATATTGATTATACTCAACTTCTTTCATCTTTTTCCTCCTCATTTTTTATGTACCCTCAACTAAATGAAAAGCTGTCCCCATCATAATTGAGAATTGATAATGGAGAATGGACAATTAAATTCAAAATCATAAAATCAAAAGCATATAATCAAAAACTATAATCTACTTAAAACAGTTTACAGTAGATACGGTTTTGTGGTTTTCACAAAGGGTCTTGATAAAGACCTGGGGGTACAGTTGAAACAGAAATAAATATTACATCTTCTAAAATATTCTTTTAGCTGAGAGTACTCTTTTTAACCTTCCATTAAACTGTATGTGATAGATTAAAAAAATATATGTAAAGTAAAAGCTGTGTGACAGATTGCCACACAGCAAAATTATTCTTAAACTTCTTCAGCATCTTGCGGCTTTTCAAAAGTTCGCTGTGCTAAGTTACTATCTAACATGAACAACCCATTACTATTACTACCAAAGCGCTCTAATTTACTTAAGATACCTTCCATAGTATCTTCTTCTTCCACCTGTTCTTCTACAAACCAGTCTAAGAAGTTAATTGCAGCATATTCATTCTCTTCTTGTGCCAAATCCATTAGTTCATAGATTCTTTTAGTTACCTTTTTTTCATGCTCGAGTGCAGTTTCTACAACTTCAGTTACAGATTCAAAATCATTTTGCGGCTTATCAATCTGTCCAAATTCAGCTCGACCGCCTGTTTCATTGATAAAATTAAAGAACTTTTCAGCGTGAAATCTCTCTTCTTCAGCTTGTACCCAAAAGAAATGAGCAAATCCACTCAAATCCTCTTCTTCACAATATCCCGCCATTGCCAAATAATAGTGCGCAGATAAGAGTTCAAAGTTCATCTGTTCATTTAAAGCAGCTACTAATTTCTCCGATAACATTCTAATTCCCCCTTCTAAATTCTTGATTAATTTTTGTTGTCTAACTATATTTTACATGAAATAACTAAATTAATCAAAGTGATCTTACTATTAAATATGATAGGGCTCATTATTCTTAATCTTAAAAGCGCGATAAATCTGTTCTAATAAGATTAAACGAATCATTTGATGAGTAAAAGTTAAGTGTGAAAAGGTCAGAATATAGTCTGCTGCTTCTCTTACCTTCTGGTGTAGACCTAAAGCACCACCAATTATAAATTCAATACTGCTATAA
>JAWOFC010000081.1:0-18175 GCA_046482455.1 Halanaerobacter sp.
TTAATAGGTGTTTTTCTGTTTTTTGTATTATCTATATAAAGTGCTACTTGCGTACCACTTTATAGTGACGAGTATAAAGTAATCAGTAATGAGTTAAAACCATAAAATCAAAACCTCAAAATATAGTTGGAATTTTTTGAAACGAAAGGTTTTGAAATTGGTTTTGACTTTGTTTTTGATTTTCTACTCATCACTCTTTACTCATTACTATAAATCTTAAAAGCTACACTTTATATAGATAATTGTCTAAAAATTAGTTAGGGCTCTCTTCTTTTTTTGACAAATCATCTCCTGACAATGGTGTATAATATATAACATAAATTACATTTTTTAGAAAAGAAGGGGGCCATTAAGTATGAAAGGACTAGATTTACCTATTTACCAGCGTCAAAATAAATTAAATAAAGAAGAAGCTAATAAGTCTCTGGCATTTTTGGACAAGTTACCAATTTTGAGTATCGGTTTAACTATTCTGGGATTCTTATTAGGGCGGGGGAGTATTTTGAATAACTTGATGCCGTTTGGGATTAGTTATTTTGCTATTTTTCTCTATTTCAGTAATAAAAATTTAGTGGCAGAGAAGGAGTTAGTCTTAATTTTTATAGCAGTTAATTTGGGATATCTTAGTTATTTAGGTTGGGGAGGAAGTAACTATTTATTAACTAGTCTAGCCCTGTGGTTAATTACGAAGAATTATCTTGAAAAAGAGGTTAAGATAATTAATTACTCCCTAATTGTTGGACTGCTTTTTTTAGCCTTTAAAGCACTTAAAGTCTATTTTTTTCTGCAGGTTAATACTGTTTTATTAATAGCAGAATCTCTGTTGGTCTTTTTATTAATCTTATTATTGTTAAGGACAGCTGTTGAAATTGTAGGATATTTGAGTAATAAAAGTGATAAATTTTTGATTGCTTTAATCTCTTTAGGAATAGTATTTAGTCTATTTATTGGTGATTTGGCAGTAGAAAGTTTATGGGGCATTAACTTATTGAGAGTACTTAGCTCTTATTTTATTATGTTAGTAGCTTTGACCGGTGGTGTTACTACAGCGACTAGTGTTGGAGTTTTAACTGGTATTCTATATAGCTTTTCTCATTTAGAGCTGATGCCTTTAGTTGGAAACTATGCTTTAGCCGGATTAATAGCGGGTAATTTTAAAAAACAGAATAAATTAGGCGTTAGTCTTGGTTTTATTGTTAGTAATTTAATTTATGTTATATTTTTAGTAGAACCAGGCTCAATTATTGCTCTACTCAAAGAGAGTTTAATAGCTTCTATCTTTTTATTTATTACACCTCAGAATATAATTGCCTATTTTGATATTTTTGAAGAAGAAACTAATGGAGATTATACTCTTGAAGATAGAAGATTAAATTCTTTTATTAATCAGCGTATTAAAAAGTTTTCTCATCTGTTTAAGGAATTATCTGCTGCTTTTAATGAAGTGGCACCAATCAAAGAAGAAGATGATGATATTGGTGTCTTTTTAGATTTGATTACAGATAAGGTCTGTAAAAAATGTGACCTTTATCAGTCTTGTTGGTATCAATCCTTTTATGATACTTATCAGGGTATGTTTGAACTATTAGCTATTGCTGAAAATAGAGGAGAAGTTGAGATTAGAGATTTAGAAGCAAAGATTCCCGGCAGTTGTTTTAGAAAGGTGAAACTAGCTGATGCAATTAATCAATTTGTTAGAATGTATGAGTTGAACTCTTATTGGGAATCAAAGATGACAGATAATAAAAAGATCTTATTAGATCAACTATCAGGTATGGCAGAAGTGATTGATGATTTAGCTGCAGAACTAACAATTGATATCCAGCCCGAAGAAAAGTTGAAAAAGAAAGTGCAGTCTATATTAGAGGACGCTGGCTTAGTAATTAAAGATATTTCAGTAACTAATTATAATAATGAACAATTGGAATTTACGATTCGCAAAAGAAGCTGTAATGGAAGTCAAGAATGTATCAAAAAGATGCTGCCGCTGTTGAATAATAAATTAGGTCATAATCTAGATTTAGTCTGGAGTGAATGTGGTTTAGAGTTAGACAAGCCTAGCTGTGTCTGTCAGTTAGCTCCAGGGCCAAAATATCGTTTCTCCAAAGGAGTAGCTACGGCTAGTTCTAATGGAGATGTTTCAGGAGATAACTATACCTTCTTTAAATTAAAAGAAGAGAAGTTTATCACAATTTTAAGTGACGGTATGGGTATTGGTTCGAAAGCATTTAAAGAGAGTAAGGGAGCAGTAACTTTATTGAAGACAATGCTGCAGTCAGGTCTAAATTATGAATCTGCTCTAAAGACCATTAATTCAATCTTAGGTATCAGATCTAAAGAAGAGATATTTGCTACAGTTGATCTCTTAAGTATTGACCTAGTAACTGCTCAAGCTGAATTCTCTAAGGTTGGTTCAGTCTCTAGCTTTATTAAGCGAGGCCAAGAGATTAATATGATAAAATCGAATAGTCTACCAATTGGTATTTTAAATCAAATTGAAGTAGAACCTACAGAACTACAGCTGCATGATGGAGATTTTATAATTATGATAACTGATGGGATATTAGAGAGTAAAGAAAATTTGACTATTAAAGAAGAATGGATTATAAAATTATTAAAGAATAATTTGATTGATGATCCAACTTCCTTAGCCCAATATATTTTACAGAAAGCCCAAGAAAATAGCGAAAATAGTGATGATATGACGGTACTTGTAATTAAGGTAGATAAATGTTAATATATAATGTGAATCATTAAAATTAAGTTAGGCAGTTTTGAGCAGAGGAGCTAGATAATATGGAATTATTAGCTAAGATAGAGGATACTATCAGTAAGTATCAACTGCTAACTAGTGGGGCTAAAGTTTTAGTAGGTGTCTCTGGGGGAGCTGATTCAGTTGCTTTAATACATATTTTAAAAGAATTATCCTCAGAATATAATTTAGAGTTACATATTGCTCATCTTGATCATCAATTAAGAGGTGCAGATGCAAAGGCTGATGCGCAATTTGTAAGAGAGCTCGCTGGACAATTAAATATTGCAAGCACTTTTACAGCCCGTAACATAAAAAAGTACCAGCAAGAGAATAAGCTGTCACTTGAAGATGCTGCTCGACAGCTGCGCTATCAATTTTTCTTTAACTTATTAGATGAATTAGAGTTTGATAAGTTAGCTGTAGGTCATCATGCTAATGATCAAGCAGAGACTATTTTAATGAAATTTTTACGGGGGGCAGGATTAAAAGGGTTGAGTGGTATTAAGCCCCAAAATGAAAAAATTATTAGACCATTGATTGAAGTGCAGAAGAAGGAGTTGCAAGAATACTGTCGAAAACATAATTTAGATTGGAGAGTTGATAGTACTAACCAAGAAGAGATCTGTTTTAGAAATAGAGTTAGATTGGACTTATTACCACAGTTAAAAGAAGATTATAATCCTAATTTAATTACTAATTTAAACCAGATGGGAGAGATCTTTAGGGTAGAAGATGAGTTCTTACGTAAAAAGACTAGGGTAAGACTTAATGAGATTATAATTGATAGTTCTAATAATAAGTTAATAATTGCTAAAGATAGATTCTTAGATCTAGATTTAGCCTTACAGCGTAGAATAATTAGAGAGATTTATCAAGAGTTAAATTCTAGTTATGAGAATCTTTACTTTCATAATGTTGAAGAGATTCTAGCTTTGATAAAAAGTCAAGAGACTGGTCTTAAAAAATCTCTGCCAGAAGGAGTTATTGTCAAATTAAGTTACCAACATATTATCTTTATCTTAGCTGAAGCCGATGAAGAGATAGATTATTTTTCTGCTTGGCTAACTGCAGGAGAGAGTATAGAGCTGACTGAAATAAACATTAGAGTAAATTCTCAAATTATAAGGTATGATTATCCTTGGCAAGATGAATTAGATCAAGATAATAAGGCCTTTTTTGATTTAGCTCAAGTAGGTTCTCAATTTAAGGTTCGACAAAGAAAAGATGGTGATTCTTTTCAACCTCTAGGGATGTCAGGTACTAAAAAAGTTAAAGATTTTTTAATTGATCAAAAAATTGCTCGAGATAGAAGAGATAAGATACCTGTTTTTGTAACTGAGTCAGGTGCTATTTTTTGGATAGGAGAGTTAAGGATTGATGAAAATTATAAAGTAAGGGATAAGACAGACGAAATTTTAATGGTAGAAATTGATAGACTAAAGGAGGTTTAAGCTGTGATTGAAGATATTACAGAAGAGATTCTAATTGATGAAGCTAAGTTACAGTCTAGAATTGAAGAGCTAGGAGCAGAGATTACTGCAGAGTATAGTAAAAGTGATGATATTGTTATGATCTGTGTGTTAAGAGGAGCATTTATTTTTATGGCTGATTTAGCTCGAGAAGTAAATCTTCCTGTAGTACTTGATTTCATTGATGTAACTAGTTATGAGGGTGGGACTGAGACTACTGGAGATGTAAGAATTATTAAGGATTTAGAGGAGAGCATTGAAGGTAAGGATGTTTTGATTGTAGAAGATATAATCGATACAGGATTAACTTTAAAACATGTAATTAAAATGTTAGGGACTCGAGATCCAGCCAGTATTAAAGTCTGTACTCTATTGGATAAACCTGAGCGCAGAACAGAGAAACAAATAGAAGTGGATTGGAATGGTTTTGAGATTCCAAATGAATTTGTAGTAGGTTATGGTTTGGATTACGATCAAAAGTATCGTAATGTACCTTATATCTTTATTCCAAAACCGAAATTATATCAAAGCTAAGCATATATTTGCTACAATTAATAAAGTGTGATATAATATTAACCTGCACAACTGTTAATAATTTGCAAATAAATAATTGCAAATAGAATATTAGGAAGGAGGCTTATTAGTTGAAGAAATTTTCTAAAAGTATTGGATTTTATTTAATTATTATTGCTGTAGGAGTTTTGATAGCTCAATATGTAATTGGACCTAATCAATCAGAACAGAAATTAGGCTACAGCGAATTTATTAATCAAGTAGAAGAAAATGAGATTAAGAAGGTTACAATTGTAGGTCAAAGTGTGGTTGAGGGGACTACCGAAGCTGATCAAGAGTTTAAAATAGATATTCCTGGTACAATAAAGAAGATAGAAACCCTCTTAAGAGAAAATGAAGTTCAAATTGAGACTAAACCTGAGCCCGAACCGCCATGGTGGACTGGGTTATTTGCCTATTTATTACCGACGGTTATTTTAATTGCAGCCTTAATCTTTATTATGAATAAAATGCAGGGCGGCGGCAATAAAATGATGTCCTTTGGTAAGAATAAGGCTAAAATGCATGAAGAGGATGATGATGAAAATCAGGTTACATTTGATGATGTAGCAAATTATGAAGAAGTAAAAGAAGAACTAACTGAAGTAGTAGAGTTTCTAAAGAACCCAGAAAAATTTACTGAAGTAGGAGCTCAAATTCCAAAAGGGGTCTTATTATTAGGTCCTCCCGGAACAGGTAAAACCTTAATGGCTAAAGCTGTTGCTGGGGAAGCTGGGGTGCCATTTTTCTTTATCAGTGGTTCTGATTTTGTTGAAATGTTCGTTGGTGTTGGGGCTTCAAGAGTTAGAGATTTATTTGAACAGGGTAAGAAGAATGCCCCATGTATTATCTTTATTGATGAATTAGATGCTGTAGGTCGGCAGAGAGGTGCTGGTGTAGGCGGTGGAAATGATGAACGTGAGCAGACTTTAAATCAACTGTTAGTTGAAATGGATGGTTTTGAACCTAATGAAGGTATCATTTTAATGGCTGCTACTAACCGTCCTGATGTCTTAGATCCAGCATTACTGCGTCCTGGGCGCTTCGATAGACAAGTTATAGTTGATAAGCCTGATTATAGAGCTAGAAAAGGGATTTTAGAGATTCATATGAAAGATAAACCTCTTGATGATGATGTAGATGTAGAGATTTTAGCCCGTAGAACGCCTGGTTTTACAGGGGCTGATATGGAGAATTTAGCTAATGAAGCGGCTATTTTAGCTGCTAGACGTGATAAAAAGATCATTTCAATGTTAGAGTTTGATGATGCAATTGATCGAGTAATTGCTGGACCTAAAAGAGAGAGTAAGGTAATTAATGAAAAAGAGAAGAATATTGTCTCTTATCATGAAACTGGTCATGCATTATTAGGAGAATTATTGGAACACTCTGATCCAACGCATAAGGTGACTATTATTCCGCGCGGTCGAGCAGGTGGCTTTACAATTAATCTACCTGAAGAAGATAAAGACTTTATTACTAGAGAAGAGCTGCGGGATAAGATTATTACCTTATTGGGCGGTAGAGTGGCTGAAGAGATATTCTTAGAAGATGTTAGTACTGGAGCTCAAAATGATTTAGAGAGGGCTACTAAAATAGCTCGTAGTATGGTAACTGACTATGGTATGAGTGATAAGCTTGGCCCGCTAACTTTAGGACAGAAGAATAATGACCAAGTATTCTTAGGACGGGATATCTCTAAGAGTAGAAACTATAGTGAGAAAGTAGCTTCAGATATTGATAAAGAGATTAAGAATATTGTAGAGTCTGCTCATAATCGTGCCCATGATATTTTAGGTAGTAATGAAGAGATGGTAGAAGATATGGTAAGTAGATTAAAAGAAGAAGAAACATTGGAGAAAGAAGATATTAAAGAGATTATTACTAATTATAAACCTGGTTTTTATGATGAACCAGAAGATGAAGATGATAGCACAGATTTTATTGCTAAAACTTCTCAAGAAGAGTCTAAAGACGAGGAAGAAGATGAATCTAATTAATAAATATGAAGACACTATATGACTGGCGGTGTAAGATGGAATTAACCATAATGGAGTATAGTGTTATAATGGAGCCGACCGTCTGGGTAGATTCTATCTACTCAGACGGCTTTTATTTTGTTAATAGCAGACATATATTAGACTAACTTTAAGTTTGAACTTAGAATGGGGAGGAAAAGAAAAATGAAGGATGATATTCAGATTGCACAAGAAGCAGAGTTAGAACCTATTAAAGATGTAGCCCAAAAACTAGGTTTAACTACAGAAGATATTGAACTGTATGGGAATTATAAAGCTAAAATCAAGCTAGAAACTTATCAGAGGTTAGTAGCAGAGAATGAAAAAGGGAAGTTAATCTTAACTACTGCTATTAATCCTACTCCAGCTGGTGAAGGAAAATCAACTACTACTGTAGGGTTAGGTCAAGCTTTAAATCAGTTAGATAGACAGACTGCAGTTGCCCTCAGAGAACCTTCTTTAGGACCTTGTATGGGAATTAAAGGTGGGGCAGCAGGAGGGGGCTATGCACAGGTAGTGCCGATGGAAGATATTAATCTTCATTTTACTGGTGATATTCATGCAATTGGGATAGCCCATAATCTATTAGCTGCTGCAATTGATAATCATATTAAACAAGGAAATGAATTAGAGATTGACCCCAGTCAGGTATTATTAAAAAGAGTTGTAGATATGAACGACCGTGTTTTGAGGAATACAGTTATTGGCTTAGGAGGAGCTAAGAATGGCCAAACTCGTGAAGATGGCTATATGATAACTGTTGCTTCAGAAGTGATGGCTATCTTATGTTTAGCTGAAGATATTATTGATTTAAAAGAGAGATTAGCTAAGATTATAGTTGCTTATACGGCGGATAATGAAGCAGTGACGGCAAAAGATTTAGCAGTAGAAGGTGCAATGGCAGCTTTATTAAAAGATGCTCTGAAACCGAATTTAGTGCAGACTTTAGAGAATACCCCAGCCTTTATCCATGGAGGACCTTTTGCTAATATTGCTCATGGTTGTAATAGTGTGATGGCAACTAAATTAGCTTTACATACTTCTGATTATGTAGTTACTGAAGCAGGCTTTGGAGCTGATTTAGGAGCTGAAAAGTTCTTTAATATTAAGTGTAGATATGCTGATTTAACTCCTGAGGCAGTGGTAGTAGTAGCTACTGCTAGAGCATTGAAGATGCATGGAGGAGCAAGCAAGGATGATTTGAAAGAAGAAGACTTAGCTGCTTTAGAAGCTGGTTTGGAGAATTTAGGCAAACATATTGAAAATGTAGAGAAGTTTGGAGCTCCTTTAGTAGTAGCTATTAATCAATTTGAGAGTGATACTGAAGCTGAAATTGAAATGATTAGAGACTATTGTAAGGAAGAAGGAGCTAAAGTAGCTCTGTCACAAGTCTGGGCCAAAGGTGGTCAAGGTGGTCTAGACTTGGCTAAAGAAGTACTTAAGATTATTGAAGAGCCGAGTGGTTTTGAACTCCTATATGATCTAGAGGATACAATTGAAGATAAGATTGTAGAGATTGCAACTGAAATGTATGGAGCCGAGGGTGTTCATTTTACTACTAATGCCCAAGATGATATTAAGCGTCTGCAAGAGGCTGGATTTAATGATCTGCCAATCTGTATGGCTAAGACTCCTGCCTCTTTATCTGATAACCCAGCTCTTAAAGGACGACCGCAGGGCTTTGAAGTAACAGTGAGAGAAGTTAATGTTTCAGCAGGAGCTGGATTTTTAGTTGCTTTAACAGGTGATGTCTTAACGATGCCTGGTCTACCTAAAATACCTTCAGCCCAAGAGATAGATATAGATAAGAATGGAAAAATAACAGGGCTCTTTTAAATTAATTACTCTCTTGCAATTTAATTCTTAAGCTAGTATAATTAAGAGTGAATTAAATATTATTCGCTTAGATCCACAATTTGGACTGAGACGAGCTGAACTAAAGGGCTAATTATATCTATTTAGCTTAAGTAATCCTTTCCAATTGGGGAAAGGATTTTTTGTTTTTGAAGTAAAGAAAGTGAACTTATTCTCTTTAAGGTAATTGTGGACCGGCTAAAAAGGAGTGAAAAGGATGAACTTTGAAACGAGAGATTTAGCGATTATTGGTATTTTAAGTGGGATCTCAATTATGTTAAGTTTTACTCCCTTAGGATTTATCCCAGTACCTACGGCAGCAGGATCAGCTACAATTATGCATATTCCAGTGATTATTGGAGCAATTATTGAAGGGCCAATTGCAGGAGCTATAATTGGATTAATTTTTGGCTTAGCTAGTTTTATTAGAGGGGCGGCCTTCTTTAGTGATCCGTTAGTGGCTATCTTACCACGCATCTTAATTGGTATTATTACAGCTTATGGTTATCTATGGACAAAAGATATGATTACTAAGATGGGTTCTGTAATCTTTGCAGCAATTATGGGAACTGTTACTAATACAATTGGTGTCTTATCTTTAGCCCTTTGGAGAGGCTATATTCCTAATGTTGAAACTTTTTGGGGTGTAGCTCTAACCCATGGAATTCCAGAGATTATTGTTGGAGCTTTGATTACACTAGCAGTAGTTAAAGCGTTGAAGAGAGCTGATATTAGTAGTTTATGATCGACTGCGGGCTAATGGACTCCATTAGCCTACTTTATTTTTTGATAAATTTTGCTCTAGAGTTTTATTTTTTGGAGTTGATATTGTATTATATTAAGTGTTATCTGATATTAAGAGGAGAAGTGAATTCTATGCGAAAAAAATTAGCACGGAGAACGAAGGTCTTAGAATTACTATCTAAAAGTTCTGATGGTTACTTATCTGGAGCAGAGTTGAGTAAAAAGTTAGGTGTTTCGCGGACTAGTATTTGGAAGTATATTAATTACTTTAAAGAAGCTGGTTATAAGATAGAGTCTGCTTCTAAGTTAGGATATCGACTAATAAGTTCTGCTGATTTATTACTGCCTGAAGAGATAGATTTAGGATTAGACACAGAATTTATGGGCAAGAATATAGTTCATTATGAACAAGTAGAGTCGACTAATCAATTAGCTAAAGAAGCAGCAGAAAAAGGTGCTGCAGAAGGGGCTATTATCCTAGCAGAAGAGCAGAAGGGTGGGCAAGGCAGAATTGGGCGTGAGTTCTACAGTCCTAAGGGCGGTATCTGGTTATCTTTTGTTTTAAGACCAGAGCTCAAAGCTGTCTTAGCTACAAGAGCTACTTATATTGCTTCTCTTGCCCTAGCTAAAACTATTGATAAGTTAACTGCTCTAAGTCCTAAGATTAAATGGCCGAATGATATTTTAATTGAGGGGTCTAAAGTGAGCGGTATCTTAACTGAAATGGGAGCAGAGTTAGACCAGATCAATTATTTAGTGATAGGAATTGGAATTAATGCTAACTTTTCTAAAAGTGACCTGCCTAAGAATATTGAGGATAGTGCAACTACTCTCTTCGCTGAACTAGGCAGTAAGATCGATAGGGTAGAATTTATACAACAGTTATTGAGATTTATTGAAGAGTCCTATCAGAGTATAAATGATTTTGATTCTCTCTTAATAGAATGGAAGGACTATGCTTATACATTAGGGGAAGATGTTGTTATAATAAATAGAGATGATAAGACTTATGGTCAGGCTGTAGATATTGCCTCTGATGGAGCTTTGGTTGTTGAAGTAGATGGTAAGGAGCAGAAGGTTTATTCCGGTGATGTCTCTTTACGGCATCAAAATTAGTTTAGGGCAAAGAGGATGGTGAGAAGATGTTATTAACGATTGATGTGGGAAATACAAATACTGTATTGGGGTTATACCAAGAATCTGATTTAATAGTAGATTGGCGTATTTCAACTGATAGGCAGAAGACAATTGATGAGTATGGAATCTTATTAATCAATTTATTCTCTAGTGAGGATTTAGAATTAGAAGCAGTGGATAAGATTATTATCTCTTCTGTAGTACCGCCAGTAATTAATATGTTAGAAGAGGTCTCAGTTCGTTATTTTGGTTTAGAGCCTTTGCTAGTAGGACCAGGAGTTAAGACGGGAATGAAGATTAGAGTTGATAATCCAAAGGAAGTAGGAGCAGATAGAATTGTGAATGCTATTGCTGCTCATGAGCTTTATGAGGGGCCGCTGATTATAGTTGATTTTGGAACTGCAACTACTTTCTGTGCAGTTTCAGAGGATGGAGCTTATTTAGGCGGCTCAATTGCCCCTGGAGTTGATGTTTCGGCTGAGGCATTATTTGCTCAAGCTGCTAAACTGCCTAAAATAGAGTTGGCTGTACCTGATAATGTAATTGGTAAGAATACACATGATGGTCTGCAGTCAGGGATTTTATATGGTTATATAGATTTGGTGAATGGGATTGTTAAGCGGATGAAAGAAGAACTTTCTAAGCAAGCTAAGGTGCTAGCTACAGGTGGTTTATCAGACTTAATTAGTCCTAATGCAGAAGAGATAGATATTAACCATCAATTTTTGACTTTAGAAGGTTTAAGAATTATTTCAGAGCGGAATAACTAAAAAGCAGTAATGAGTGAAGAGTAGAAAGTAGGCAATAAGCAAAAAAACACTGTATATAGATTACGCACTTAATGTGCCATAAGTAGAGAGAAGTGGGTTACACGGAAAGTTTTCTGTATTTTAGAAAACTCGGAGGATGAGTAAGAAGTGAAGAGTAGATAGTCAAAATTCAAAAGATAAGAGTCAAAAGATGAAAGTCAAAAGCAAAAAATAGTGAAGGGTAAAGAGTGAAAGTCAAGAACATAAAGAGTAATGGGTGATTAGTGGTGAGGAAAAAGTATTATAATAGAATAGATCTAATAGACTGATTTTAGCTAATTACTCATTACTATTTACTGATAACTGAATTAATTGTGAGGTGATATGATTGTTGCAGATAGGAGAGTTAGAGATTGATCCTCCAGTTGCTTTAGCTCCTATGGCGGGGGTAACTGATCTGCCTTATCGTAGTTTGGTTAAAGAAAAGGGCTGTGGTTTAGTCTATACAGAGATGGTGAGTGCGAAAGGATTAATTTATGGTAATCAAAAGACAGAAGGCTTTTTAACTATAGATGATCAAAATCGACCTGTGGCTATGCAGTTATTTGGCGGTGAAGCCCAAGATTTGGCCCAAGCAGCTAAGATAGTGGAAAAAAAGTCCGCACCTGAACTGATAGATTTGAATGTAGGCTGTCCTGCTCCTAAGATTGTCAAGAGCGGCTATGGTTCTGCTTTGATGAAGAGCCCGAAGCGCTTAGGAGAGATTGTAGCTAGTATGGTTGAGGCAGTCTCAACGCCAATTACTGTTAAGATTAGAGCAGGTTGGGATAAGAAGGATCGAAATGCTGTAGAGGTGGCAGAGATTGCTGAGGAGAATGGAGCTCAAGCTGTAGCAGTCCATGGGCGGACAAGAGAAGAGTTCTACCAGGGTGAAGCTGACTGGCAGATTATAAGGGAGGTCAAAGAGGCTGTAGATATTCCAGTGCTCGGCAATGGCGATGTCTTTGGCCCAGAAGATGCAAAAGAGATGTTAGAAGTAACTAATTGTGATGGAGTACTGATTGCTCGTGGAGCTAAAGGAAATCCTTGGATTTTTAAGCGTGTTGCTCAGTATTTATCTGAAGGTGAGATTCCACCGCTGCCTCAGCCAGAGCAAAAGATTGCAACTGCTTTAAATCATTTAAAAAAGTTAGTTGAATATAAAGGAGAATATGTTGGGGTTAGAGAAATGAGAAAACATGCTGCTTGGTATTTGAAGGGTTTAAGAAATTCTAGTTCTATAAAGGATAAGATAAATCAGGCAGAAAGTTTAGCAGAGGTGAGATCTATTTTAAAGGAGTATCAGAGGCAGTTTAGATGATTTTGACTTGACAAAATTTGCAAATTTAATTATAATAATATATTAGCGGATTTTAAAATTGATAAATTTTATATAGATTGGCATGAGAATAATATAATTAAGAAAAGGGGTTTTTAAATATGGAAGATGAAAAAGTACTTATCTCCGAAGAAGGATTAAAGAAGTTAAAGGGTGAACTGCAGGAGTTAAGAGGGCCAAAACGAAAAGAGATTTCACAGCGAATTAAAGAGGCGCGAGAGTTAGGAGATATTAGTGAGAACTCAGAGTACGAAGATGCTAAAAATGAACAGGCTTTTATTGAAGGACGAATTCGGGAACTAGAAGAGAAACTAAAGAATGCCGAAGTAATAAATGAAGATGAGATTGACACAACTGAAGTAAATGTAGGAACTACTGTTACCTTACATGATGAAGAATTTGATGAAAAGGTAGAGTATGAGATTGTAGGATCAACTGAATCTGACCCTGATGAGGGAAAAATTTCGAACAAGTCTCCAATAGGAAAAGGTTTACTAGGACATGGCGTAGGAGAAACAGTAACAATAGAGGTTCCGGCTGGAGAAGTAAAGTATAAAATCTTAGGAATTAGAAAATAGTACTAATATGGAGGTATCAGTTAATGTCAAATGAAGATATAGAAATGAATGAATTAATGAAAGATCGTCGAGAAAATTTAGAAAAATTAGAAGAAGAGGGAGTTGCTCCTTACGGCACAGACTTTGATAAAGTTTATAGTACCCAAGAAGTAAAGACTAATTATGATAAATTAAGAGAAGATAGCGTTATGGTTAAGACAGCAGGTAGAATTATGGCTGTTAGAAATCATGGCAAATCAATCTTTGCTGATTTAAAGGATATGTCAGGCACAGTACAGCTCTATGTCAAAGCTGCTAATGTGGGCGCAGAAGGATTTGAAAGATTCGATAATTTAGATATAGGAGACCAGATTGGTATAGAAGGATTGGTCTTTAAGAGTGGACAGGGTGAAATAACTATTCAAGTAGAGGATTTTGATATCCTTGCTAAGTCATTACGTCCGTTACCTGAAAAATGGCACGGCTTAAAGGATGTTGAAAAACGATATCGCCAACGATATGTTGATTTGATTGTTAATGATGATGTTAAAGAGACTTTTAAGATTAGGAGTAAAATCCTACATAGTATGCGCAAAGAGCTAGAAGAACAAGGGTTTTTAGAAGTACAGACTCCATTAATGCATCATATTCCTGGTGGAGCAGAGGCAAGACCATTTGTAACTCATCATAATGCTTTAGATACAGATCTATATATGCGGATTGCACCTGAACTTTATCTGAAGAGACTGCTTGTAGGCGGTTTTGAAAAGGTCTTTGAAATAGGTAAGAATATGCGTAATGAAGGATTATCGACTAAACATAATCCTGAATTTACTTCTTTAGAGCTCTATCAAGCCTATGCAGACTATGAAGATATAATGGAGATTACTGAAAATTTAATTAAAGATGTTGCTCAGGATGCTTTAGATACTCTTGAAATTGAGTACGGCGACTATGAGATTGATTTAGCTAAGTGGCAGACTCTAACTATGATTGAAGCTATTAAAAAGTATACAGATGTAGACTTTTCTGAGGTTGAGAGCACGAAAGCGGCGAAAGCATTAGCCGATGAAAAAGGGGTTGAATATGAGGATGATGACAATTTAGGGTATATTATCAATGAGTTTTTTGAGGAGTTTGTTGAAGACAAGTTAATTCAACCGACTTTTATTACTCAATATCCAGTTGAAGTCTCTCCTTTAGCGCGGAGAAATCCTGCTAATCCAGACTTTACTGATCGCTTTGAACTATTCATTGCAGGTAATGAGATTGCTAATGCCTTTTCTGAGTTAAATGATCCTATCGACCAGCGGGAAAGATTTGAAGCACAGGTGGGTCAAAGAGAGGCAGGAGATGATGAAGCTCACCGCATGGATGAAGACTTCTTGCGAGCTTTAGAGTACGGTATGCCTCCTGCCGGCGGATTAGGAATTGGCGTTGATCGCTTAGTGATGTTATTGACTAATTCGCAATCGATTCGTGAAGTAATTCTATTCCCCCATTTAAGACCAGAAAATAGATAGAAATGTTGTAGAGCACTCTTTTAGGGTGCTCTATTTCACTTAGAAAAATAAGCCTAGAAGAAACAGGAAAAATTTCTGTAAAAGCTCTAAATTATAAGAAGGCCTTAGAAGTAGAGAGCTGTTTAAATCAATTTCAGTAATTGAGGAGTGGTGAAATTGAAACTAGGCTATATTAACAATTTAAGGCAAGAACAGACACAGAAGCAGAAATTAACTATGACTCCTAAACTACAAGAGGCTATTAAATTACTGCAATTTTCTACTTTGGAATTAAAAAAATATTTGAAAGAAGAGATGATGGACAATCCTTTATTAGAATTAGATGCTAATTCTACGCAGGGTAATTATGTTGGATATGGTGGAGAAGAGATTAATTACGAAAATCTTGTTGCCAAAGATACCACCTTAGAAGAGTATTTGCTTAAACAGTTGAATTTATTGATTAGTGATAAATCAGAAAAGAAGATTGCTAAACAGATAATTGGCAATTTAAACCACTATGGTTTCTTTACTGATATCAATAGTGCTAGCCAAGAATTAGAAGTTACTAAAGAAGAAGTTAAAGAAGTCTTGGCTAAAATAAAGAAGCTTAGACCAGCTGGAGTAGGTGCAAGTGGGGTAAAAGAGTCATTGATGATTCAATTAGACGATTTAAAAGAGGATGATAATGCTAGAAAAATAGAACTCTGTCAGCAAATAGTTAATAATTATTGGGAAGAATTAGATAAAAATCAGATAAGAAAGATTGCCATAGGGCTTAAAGTTAAGCCAGTTAAAGCACAGAAACTAATAGATTTGATTAAATCCTTAAATCAAAATCCGATAAAGAAGTTTCAAAGCCAAGAGACTAATAATTATTTAGAGGCAGATATTATTATTAAGAAGAATAAAGATGAGTATGTAATTATTATGGAAGAGAGCAGCTTTCCTACTCTATATATTAATGAGTACTATCGTAAGTTATTAAAAAAGAATGCATCAGAGGAGAATAGAAGTTATTTAAAAGATAAGTTAGACTCAGCTCTGTGGCTAAAAAAGAGTATTGAGCAGAGGCGGCAGACGATTTATAGAATAGTGCAAGAGATTATTGATTGGCAAAAAGACTTCTTAGATAAGGGAATTGATTTTTTAAAACCGATGACTATGCAAGAGATTGCTGATAGGATTGAGATGCATCAATCTACAGTCAGCCGGGCTGTTAATAATAAAAATTTACAGACGCCCCAAGGATTATTTCCGATAAAATCTTTATTTAGTGAAGGGATTAAGATGAATAATCAAAATTGGTCAGTAGTTAGTATTAAGAATAGATTACAGGATTTAATTGCTGCTGAGAACAAAGGTAAGCCTTTAAGTGATCGTCGATTAAAAGAAAGGCTAAAGGAAGAGGGGATAGATATTTCCAGAAGGACTGTAGCCTCATATAGAAAAGAGTTAAAAATACCTTCTTCAAGGCAGAGAAAGAGATATGAATAATTAGTCTTTTATAATTTTGTAAAAACAAGAATCAAGAGATATAATTACTAATTACTCTTCATTTTTCTTTGTTTAGAATTGATTTAGTATAATAATTTCTCCTTAAATTGTCTATAATATATTTAATGTCTATCTGTAGGGGGAGGGATAAGATGAAGAGCAAGATATTGATTCTATTAGCAATCTTTCTGACTTTTTTAGTTATAACTAAGACTGAAGCTGAATGCGATTTAGAGTTTAAAAGTCAAGATTATAACTCATCTACTTATAACTTGGATTATCAAGAGTTAAAATATCCTAGATTGTCTTATTCAAAAGAGGTTAAAGGAATTTATATTAATTTTTGGACATTGAGTCATAAAGAGAAGAGAGAGAAAATGATAGAAAGAATTACTGAGAGCAATTTAAATGCTGTTGTGATTGATTTAAAAGATACTAAAGGGTATGCTCCTTTTGCGTCTTCTGCTGTAACACAGATGCCGTATAATATAAGCAAAGAGGAATTTGAGGACTTGATTAGTCAATGGCAAAGGAATGGAATCTATGTAATTGGACGTATAGCTATCTTTAAAGACTCTAACTTAGCTAATGTAGAGGATGATTATGCATTAAAATATTTGTTTGATGATAAATCTAAAACTGTAACTATTAGCAGTGAGAGATGGACGAATCCTTATGTAGATGAAGTTTGGAATTATAATTTAAATATTGCTGAAGAGATGGTAGAATTAGGATTAGATGAGATTCAATTTGATTATATCCGCTTTCCGACTTTGAGTCAGAAAAGTAGATTAACTATTAAATCTGATGGAGTAAGGTCTAAATCTGATGCTATTATAGGATTTTTAAAAGAAGCTCAAAAGAGACTGCAAGATTATAATATTGTGCTATCAGCAGATCTTTTTGGATTAACAACAACTGCTAAAGAAGATTTGGGAATTGGTCAAGATATCACTAAAATAGCACAGTATGTTGATTATATTTCACCGATGTTATATCCTTCTCATTATAGTCAAGGGATCTATGGTATAGAGAATCCAGCTCGTAGCCCTTATCAGGTCATTTCTAAAAGTTTGGCAGATGCTAAGGAAAAACTTGGCCCAGATGCTAATAAGATTAGACCTTGGCTGCAGGATTTTTCTTTATCCTATTCTTATGATAAAGAAGAAATAAAGGCTCAAATTAGAGCAGTAGAGGATCAGAAGCTGTCTAGCTGGCTGCTTTGGAATCCTAGCTCAAGATATACTATCGAAGCATTAATACCTAATAGTGAAGAGGAGATTCATGATGGAGATTGAATTAACAGAAGAAAGAGTAATTCCTAAAAAAATGCACCCTGAGAATGGATTATTGATTGAACATCTAGCGCGTTATAAATTTGCTAGTCAATATAGTAACGGGAGAGTTTTAGATTTTGCCTGTGGTGTGGGTTATGGAGCAGAAGTTTTGCTGGCAATGGGGGAAGGAATTAAAGAGATAGTAGGCGTAGATATTGATGCGCGGAGTATTGAATATGCTCGAGTTACTTATGATTATCCTCAAACTAATTTCTTCGTAGGAGAAGCTAGTAATGAAGATGTAATTAATAACTTAGGTAAGTTCGATACAATAGTTAGTATGGAGACAGTAGAGCATATAAAAGATGATTATCAATTTGTTAGCAACTTAAAGAAATTATTAAAAGAGGATGGTACTTTAATAATTTCAACGCCCTTTGGTCAAGGAAGAGATAAAGAATGCTCTAATCCGTATCATTACCGGCAGTATAAGGAAGAAGAGTTTCGAGATTTATTATCTTTATTTTCAGATGTAGAGTTATTTTGCCAACGTGATGATATAATTGAAAAGCCTAAAGAGGATAAGAAATACTATCTGATGGTTGGAGTATGTAGGCAATAAGCAATAAGAACAGTAAAGAGTGATGAGAAAGTAGTGATGAGTAAAAAACAAAAGAACAGTAAAG
>JAWOFC010000125.1:0-2916 GCA_046482455.1 Halanaerobacter sp.
CTCTAGAGATGAAAAAGGGAGAACTCCTTTAATTTATGCCGTTATTTCATCTAAGATAGAAGTGGTGGAGAAACTATTAGATCTAGGAGCTAAGACGGAGATAAGGGATAAAACAGGTTATACAGCTTTGCAGTGGGCAGTAATGCTGGGAGAAGATAGAATTGTAAAGTTATTACTAGTTGCTGATGCTAAGGTTGATGGGATAAGCAGTTATACAGCTTTAGAATTGGCCCAGCATTATGAACAGGATAATATTTATCAGATTCTAAAAGGTTTTTCGAACTTATAAATTAATACTTATTATTTTCATATATATCTTGAGCTACCTTGTTGCCCACTGTTCTTTCAGGATAAACAATTTCATCAACTCCTAGACTCTTTAATAGCTCACCATGGAGTTGGTCTTTAGCCTTGGCTATAATATAGGGTACATCGAATTCCTTTAAAATATATGAGGCAGCTAGATTATCGTATAGATTCTTCCCAATACCAATAATGCCTATATCAAATTCATTAATGCCTAAAGTCTTTAAACTTTTAGTATCAGTGAAATTAGCTTGTACAGCATAGGTGACATGAGAACTTATCTTCTGCACACGTTCATTATTTTGGTCAATTGCTAAGACTTCATGTCCTTTATCAGCTAAATTTTTTGCTATGACAGAACCAAATCTTCCTATTCCTACAATTACTACATGTCTCATTAGTCGGCCTCCTTTCACCCCTCCATATATTTAAAGAATACTAGATTAATCTAAAAGTTCCTGTTTTAAAGATTAAAAAAGGTAATTTAAAGTTTAGACTTGAAATAATATTATTAGCTAAGCCAAAATATTTAATTTATACTATTTAAGAGTAAGCAGGAGGCATAACATGAAAGAATATATTTCTGTAATTGTAGATTTACCTGTTAAACAGGTCAACAAAGAATATACTTATCATCTACCAGAAGATTTACAAAAGACAGCTAAGCTAGGGCGGAAAGTAATTGTCCCTTTTGGGAATCAAAAAAAGGAAGGCTATATTATCGGCTTTAAAGAAGAGCCGGAATTTGAAACAAAGGATATCTTAAAGATAGCTGATAAGATAGTCTATTTTAATGAAGAGCTATTAGAGCTCGCTAAATGGATGGCTCATTATTATCAATGTTACTTAATCACAGCTCTAAAGGCAGTGATGCCGAGCGGTAAATTGAAGATTAAGACGAAAAGAGTTGTAGATTTAGCGCAGTCTAAAGATAAGAGTCGAACCAAGATTAAAGAATTAAAGAGTAAAGCTCCTAAACAGGCTGCAGTTTTGGAATACTTAGTTCAGCATGAGCCTGATCTGATTACCACTAGATTAGCTGAAAAAGTTGATACCTATGCAGGGACTATTAGGCGTTTAGCTGACAAAGAGTTAGTAGTTTATAAGGAGAAAGAGATTAGACGCAATCCTTATCAGGACTTAGAATTTAATCAGACAAGTGATTTAGACTTAACCTCTGAACAAGAACAGGCTTTAGAGAGTATTTTAAAAGGAGTTAATAATCAAGGAAGCCAGACCTTTTTATTGAAAGGAGTTACGGGCAGCGGTAAGACTGAAGTCTATTTACAGGCGCTAGATCAAATTTTGGCAAAGGGCCAAGGGGCAATTGTTCTAGTCCCTGAAATTTCTTTAACGCCGCAGACAATTGCTCGTTTTAAGGGGCGTTTTCAGAATCAAGTAGCCGTCTTACACAGCCAATTATCTGCGGGAGAGCGCTTTGATGAATGGCGGCGTTTAAAGAGTGGAGAAGCAAAAGTTGCTATTGGAGCAAGATCGGCCATTTTTGCTCCTTTAGCTGATTTAGGCCTAATAATTATTGATGAAGAACATGAAACAACCTATAAACAGGATGACCATCCTAAGTATCATGCGCGTGAGGCAGCAGTCTATCGAGCTAACTTGAATGATGCGGTAACTATTTTAGGGACGGCAACTCCTTCTTTAGAAGCCTATTATCGGACGCAAGATGGAGATTATAAACTTTTAGAGTTAAAGAATCGTATTGATGACCGCCCTATGCCTGAAGTTGAAGTTGTTGATATGAGAGAAGAGTTAGCTAAGGGAAATAGAAGGATGTTTAGCGAACTATTGCAAGAAGAGATAACGGCTCGCTTAGAAGAAGGAGAACAGAGTATAGTCTTTCTTAACCGCCGTGGTTTTTCTACTTTTGTACAGTGCCGCAAATGCGGTCATGTAATGCGCTGTAATGACTGTGATGTATCATTAACTTATCATTCTAATCCTCCGTTACTGCACTGTCATTATTGTGACCATCAAGAAGATGTGCCTAAGACTTGTCCTAACTGTGATAGCAAATATATTAAATACTTTGGCATAGGAACTCAGAAGGTAGAAGAAGAGTTGAATGAACTCTTTGCTGAAGCTAATATTAAACGTATGGATGTAGATACTACTAGAAAGAAAGGTGCTTATAGAAGAATCTTATCCGATTTTAAAGAGCATAAGATTGATATTTTAATTGGTACACAAATGGTGGCTAAGGGTCATGATTTTCCGAATGTTACCTTAGTTGGTGTTATAACAGCTGATACTGCTCTGAACTTTCCCGATTTTAGATCTAGTGAGCGCACATTTCAACTATTAACTCAAGTTGCAGGACGGACTGGGCGGGGAGATAAAGGAGGAGAGGTTGTAGTCCAAAGTTATACGCCAGAACATTATAGTATTCAGTTTGCTAAAAAACATGATTATGATAGCTTTTATGAAAAAGAGATTGCTTCTAGAGAAGCAACGCTGAAATTAGGGTAACAGGACGGGCAACCCAGGGAGTAAGACTTATCAATCTGGATAAAAAACAAGATATGATTGCTTCTGTAACTAAAGTGTTGTCTGAGGAAAAAATGGAGGAGGAGTTGCCTGACTCCGAAA
>JAWOFC010000016.1:0-3902 GCA_046482455.1 Halanaerobacter sp.
AATCATTAGTAATAGAATATTCCATAAGTCTATTCTTTTGGCGGTCTAAATTGCCGCTCTTCTTTTGTTTATTGGTTGAAACTCTAGCATAAATACAGACTCTAGTTTCTTCGCTGTCATTTTCCTCAATACCTAGATATTCATTTAGCTGCTTTTTACTGTATCTTCGATGTCCACCTGAAGTTCGGGTAAATGGTTTAAATTTGTCCTGCTTATCCCATCTTCTTAATGTGTTAATGCTTACACCTAAAGCTTCACTAGCTTTTCTAATATCAACTAACTCCATTTTTATCACCTCTAGTTAGAGGATACCAAACTTCAAATCAAAAGCCAAGTGTTTTTAGAATGTTTTAAATAGTTTTAAGCATTATATTGCAAGCAGCTTAAACCTCCCCATCATCTTCTTGCTTATAGGTCTCTAAATAAATCATTAAAGCTGAAATATCAGCTGGTGAGACTCCTGGTATCCGCGATGCTTGACCTAAAGAGACCGGTCTAATCCTATTTAATTTTTCTCGTGCTTCAGTCCGTATAGTCTCTAATTGAGAGTAATCAATATCTTCAGGTAATTTTTTCTGTTCTCTCTTCTTAAACTTCTTTACCTGTCTCATCTGTTTTTCAATATAACCGCGGTATTTAGTTTCAATCTCCAATTGTTCAGCAATTTCAGACTCTACTTCTGGCAGATCATCAACTAATTGATTTAAGTCTGCATAGTCCAATTCCGGTCGTGATAAAATAGTAGCTAAATTAACAGGCTTCTTTAAACCACCACTGTCTAAATCTTTTAAAGTAGCTCGTACTTCTTTAGTAGGGGTTATTTGCTTATTATCCAAATACTGCATAGTATCAGTAATAGCTCTATCCTTTTCTTTAACCTGTTGATACTCTTCTTCTCCTAAGAGTCCTAAATCATAACCAATCTTGCTTAATCTTAAATCAGCATTATCTTGGCGTAATAATAATCTATATTCAGCCCGTGAAGTTAACATCCGATAAGGCTCTTTAGGATTCTCATTCACTAAATCATCAATTAAGACTCCAATATAAGCATCAGACCTCTTTAAGATTAAAGGCTCTTCATCACGTAAGGATAGAACAGCATTAATCCCAGCCATTAAGCCCTGCGCTGCTGCTTCTTCATAACCGCTAGTAGCATTAATCTGTCCTGCAGTATAAAGACCTGTCACCTCTTTATTCTCCATTGTCGGATGTAATTGATAAGTTGGAATCGCATCATACTGTACAGCATAGCCAGGTCTCATTATTTCTGCTTCTTCTAAACCAGGTACACTCTGAATTATTTTAACCTGTAGTTCTTCAGGCATACTCGTTGTTAAGCCATTTAAATAGAGTTCATTCGTCTCCATTCCTTCCGGTTCTACAAATACCTGATGGCTTGTCTTCTCCGGGAAACGCATAATCTTTCGATCAATCGAAGGACAGTAACGAGGACCTTCGCCTTCTACAATCCCAGTACTTAAAGGTGAATCTTCAATATTATTTTCAATTACTTCTTTGGTATCTTCATTGGTATGAGTTACCCAACAGGGCTTCTGTTCTCTTTCCGCTCGCTTAGCAAAGAAAGAAAACTGTATCTTCTCTTCTGCTCCCGGATGTATACGCATTCCTTCAAACTCAACTGTCTGTTGGTCTACTCGCGGAGGGGTAGCAGTCTGAAACTGTGCTAATTCCACTCCTGCTTCTTTTAAACTATCTGCTAGATGAGTTGCTGCAAATTCACCCTGCCGCCCTCCAGTATATTTGACATCACCAATAATAACTTTTCCATTTAATGAAGTTCCTGTCGTTAACACAACTTTAGAACTTTGATACTCCATACCTGTAATTGTCTTAACACCAGTTACTTCTTGCTTCTTTACTAATAAATCTGTCACTACATCCTGTTTTAAGTCTAAATTATCTTCCTCCTCTAAAGTTCTTCTCATCTCGGATTGATAAGTCGGTTTATCAGCCTGAGCTCTAAGAGCATGAACAGCAGGTCCTTTAGAGGTGTTTAACATCATGATATTAACATAGGACTTATCAATAGTCTTTCCCATCTCACCGCCTAAAGCATCAATCTCTCTTACAATATGACCCTTAGCTGGTCCTCCAATTGATGGATTACACGGCATTAAAGCTACATGGTCCAAATTAAGAGTTAATAGCAAAGTTTCACAGCCCATTCTAGCACTTGCTAGTGCTGCTTCACAGCCAGCATGTCCAGCTCCAATAACTATTACATCATACTTTTTCATCTTTATCCTTATCCTCCTATAATCTTATTTCCCTAAACAAAAGTCTGCAAAGATCTGGTCAACAATATCTTCACCAATTGCATCACCAGTAATCTCATTAACTGCTTCTAGAGCAGAGCGTAAATCAATAGTTAAGAAATCATTTGGCAATCCCTGCTCTAAGGTATCTTTAACATCCTCTACATTTTCTTTGGCCCGCTCTAAAGCCTTCTTATGCCGCAAACTAGAGACTAAGGTCTCTTCTTTAGCATTCACTTGTCCGCTATAGACTAAATCTGCAATAGCATCTTCTAATTCATTAATCCCTTGATTAGCAATTGCAGCCGTCTTAACAATTGGTGCTTGAGGTAAAACTTCTTTGATCTTAGTTAATTCTAGCTGATCTTCAAGATCTAATTTATTAGCTATAACCACTACTTCTTTATCTTGAGCATCTTTCATTAACCTCTTATCATCTGCAGTAATTCCAGCACTAATATCGACTACTAATAAGACTAATTCTGCTTTCGCTAGGTATTTTTCTGACTTTTCAACTCCAATCTTCTCTATTTGATCTTCAGCATTTCTAATCCCTGCTGTATCAATTATTTTGACTGGAATTCCATCAATATTAATCACTTCTTCAATCACATCTCTTGTCGTCCCAGGAATCTCTGTTACAATTGCTCTTTTCTCTCTCACCAAAGCATTTAACAGGCTCGATTTCCCTACATTAGGACGTCCTATAATTGCTGCTTCAACTCCTTCGCGCAGTATCTTACCGCGCTCACTAGTAGCTAATAGTTCATCAATCTTTTGCTCCACTGCATCTATTCTAGATTCTAATTCTGCCGGCTTAAAATCTTCAATCTCATCTTCAGGGAAATCAATCGTCGCCTCCAAATGGGCTAATAAAGAGATTAAATCCTGTCTAATAGAATTTACCTCTGCTGATAAACCGCCCTCTAGCTGATCTAGAGCTACTTCTAAACTTGCTTCAGTCTTAGATTGAATTAGATCAGCTACTGCTTCAGCTTGGGCTAAATCAATTCGTCCATTCAAGAAAGCTCGTTTAGTAAACTCTCCTGGCTCAGCTAAGCGCGCCCCCTGGTCTAAGACTAAATCCAGAATCTTTCTTAAAATCACTGTACCTCCGTGGCAGTTTATCTCTACAACATCTTCTTTAGTATAAGTCTTTGGCTCTTTCATAACCAAAGTGATCACTTCATCTATTATTTGACCTTCAGCGCTAATATGACCATAATGAGCCGTATAGCTCTCCACTTCTGCTAAGCTCTTATCTTTTTTCGGCTTAAAAACTCGCTCTGCAATTGAGATAGCTTCCGAACCGCTAATTCTAATAATTCCAATCCCACTCTCACCGACTGCAGTTGCAATAGCAGCAATAGTATCAGTTGTATACATTTTTATCACCTCGTTCTCCACTAGCTTACCCTGAATTTATAATTTAAATTAATCCTGTATTGAAGAAACCCAGTACTTTTTACAATACTGGGTCTGATCTGCACTACTTATTCAGCTACAATAGCTACCTTGCGGTAAGGTTCTTGTCCTTCACTATGCGTTGAAACACCTGCTTTACTCTGCAAAGTAGTATGAATTATTTTTCGCTCATGCGGGGGCATAGGATCTAATTTAACT
>JAWOFC010000200.1:0-4424 GCA_046482455.1 Halanaerobacter sp.
TACCAGTGAATCCAGCTCCATTACCAATAATCTTACCAAGTGGTGTTCCTTGTCTAATCTCATCTAAAAGATCAAGTGCTCCTTCAGCATCGCCAAACTCAATGACTCCTGCTTCCATAGCAACACCAATTGTAACAGCCATTTCAATCGTGTCGACTCCAATATCATCACACATACGATCCATTTGTGCAATAGCATCTATATCATCAATCTCAGTATTGGCTCCAAAACCCCAAATTGTCTCATATTCAAAGCCACCTGTTAAATATTCTCCGTCTGCATCGTTATATACATTAGAACACTGCATTACACAGCCTGGGTGACAACCATGAGTATTCTGTCCACTTCGCTCTTGAATTACTTCTGCTACTTCTTCACCACTGATATCATCTGCACCTTCAAATCTTCCGCGGCGGAAGTTCTGTGTGGGCAGACCTCCAGATTCGTTTAAGATATTAACCAAGACTGCAGTTCCATACTCTGGTAGACCTTCACCACAGACAGGATGTTCTAATAGAGCCTGAGTAAAGTCTCGGGCTGATTCAGTAAACTCATCTTCATTAGCCATAAAGGGACCAGGTGCATTAGTATCATCGATCACAATTGCCTTAACTCCTTTAGAACCCATAACTGCTCCTGTACCACCACGACCACAATGGCGTGTAGGTTTACCTTCAGGATCAGTTACAGCAATTGAAGCACCCTGTAACTTATTCTCTCCTGCTGGACCAATAGACATCACACAAGCATCTTCTCCAAAGTCAGCTTGCAGATCTGACATAACTTTATAATTACCTGCACCAACTAAGTCAGCAGGCATCTCCTCTAACTTAATACCATCTTTATCTACCTTTAGCATATAAAATTCATCATCTTCTGGTGCACCTTCAATCACAATCGCTTTTATCTGTAACTTACCTAACATCTGCGAAGCTGTACCACCAGAGTTAGATTCTTTAATTCCACCTGTTAGTGGACTCTTAGTCCCCACAGATAAACGCCCTGAACTAGGTGCCATAGTACCAGACAATAATCCAGGAGCAATTACTAATTTATTCTTTTTGCCAATTGGATTACAGTTAGGGTCTACTTCATCCGCAATAATTTGAGATGTTAAACCACGTCCACCTAATGCTGCATACTCGTCTTTAACATCTTCAGTAGTAACTTCACCTTCAGTCATATTAACGCGATAAATCTTCATATATTAAAGACCTCCTTGTTTTAAATACTTCTTTCCAAGTATGGGAGGCCCTTAGATTTCTCTAAAGGCCCAGAGGTGTTCCTTCTTAGATAGTCTTAGTTTTATCCTTAGAAGATAACACTCGAAGGTATATTAAAGTTTAAAATTCTATCTTAATATGCTGATTCAAAGATACCAACTACGTCGTCTAATCCACCTTTGCGAGGATTAGTTAGCGCACAAGCATCTGCAAGAGCATTTTCAGCTAATTCTTTAAAGTCATCTGGATCTACACCTTCTAATTCGCTTAAGCTAGCTGGAATACCGATATCAGTAGATAACTTCTTAATTGCATCAATTGCAGCATCTGCAGCATCTCTAGTAGTCATTCCGTCTGTATTTACTCCTAGTGCTTCACCAATATCAGCTACACGACCAGGATCAGAAATCATGTTATAATCAACTACATGAGGAAGTATAATTGCATTACAGACACCGTGTGGTAGATCATAGAATCCACCTAACTGGTGTGCCATGGCATGAACGAAACCAAGAGAAGCATTATTAAATGCCATACCTGCTAAGAATTCAGCATATGCCATATTGTCACGAGCATCAAAGTTATTTCCATTAGCAACAGCTTGACGTAGATTATCTCCTACTAATTCAATAGCTTTTAATGCTGCTGAGTCAGTTACAGGCGTTGCAGTAGTAGACATATAAGCTTCAATAGCATGTGTTAAAGCATCCATACCAGTTGCTGCTGTTAAGGCAGGCGGCTTTTCTAACATTAATAACGGATCATTAATCGCTACATCAGGAGTAGCTCTCCAGTCAACGATTGCCATCTTAATATGTCGCTCTTCATCAGTGATGATGCAGAAGCGAGTCATCTCACTAGCTGTACCTGCAGTAGTATTCACTGCTACTAACGGCATCATAGGCTCATCAGACTGGTCAACACCTTCATAATCTTGAATCTTTCCACCATTACCTGCTACCATCGCAATTCCTTTAGCACAGTCATGAGAACTTCCGCCACCAACAGAAACAATGATATCGCAGTCTTCTTCTTCCAACACATCTAGGCCATCTTCTACATCAGATACAGTTGGATTCGGTGTTACTCCATCATAAATTACTACATCGATACCTTCATCTTCGATATAATCTTTCACTCTACCAGCAATACCGATTTCGACTAACATTTCATCAGTTACGATCATTGCTTTGCTTCCACCTTGCTGCTTAATCTGATCTGCCACGTTATCTTCAACAGATCCTGGCCCCATTAAATTAACTGACGGCATAAAATAACCAAACGTCTGCTTCCCAAAAGCTTCTTTTCCTGCACTCATACAAATAGCTCCCCCTTTTAGATGTTAAAATATATCATTCTCCTTTCCCAATATAGGAGGTCAGCAGATTTCTCTAAAGACCCATTGGTACCCCTTCATGGAAATATTAGATTTTTCTTTAGAAGAAGATACTCGGAGTTGATAATTAAGTTAAGTGTCAGAATATTAAAACTATTCTGAACATTTACTAGTAAACAATAAAAATTCCAGCGTTACTACAGAAAATTAATAGAATATCAGGGGTTATAGGATTATAAGATTATAGGATTTGATAGAACTTGAGAAACTCAATATGAAGATATGAGTTATAGTTGTTGAGAAATTCAATCAGATTATTCGAGTTGAAGATTGGCTCAATAATACCTGATTGACTGATATTAGGAATCGCTTATGTAAAGTTATTAAGGATTGATCATGAGTCATTTAATTCCTTACGTCCACTCATATTATAACATCATTCGACACAAAATACAAGAGATTCTAAATATTTTTTGAAATATGTTTTATTCTGTAGAATTTTGTTATGCCCCACTCATCTACTTCTATACTTTTTTAGATTTTCCTTTTAATTATTTTTTCACAAATAAAATAATTACTTTATATCCCAAAAAATAATTAAAACCCCTCGTTGAAAGGGGGCGAATTAGGCACTTATTAAGTTAACCTTAAGTTAGGTTCAGCATTCAAGGAATAAGATGCTTGTTCTTTATTTTGCTGCCAATTAAAATATCCTGCACTAGCAATCATAGCAGCATTATCAGTACAGATTCGCGTTTCAGGATAGTATAACTGCTTATTATCTTGGGCCAATTTCTCCCTTAATTCCTTACGCAGCTGACTATTTGCTGCTACTCCTCCCGATAATAAGACATTATCAACGCCTTTATCCTCGGCTGCTCTAATAACTTTAGTAGTTAAGACATCGACTACTGCCTGCTGGAAACTAGCTGCTAAATCAGCTTTAGGAACTTCTTCGCCGCGCTGTTTAGTATTATTAATATAGTTCAGAACTGCTGTCTTAAGACCGCTAAAACTAAAATCGTAACCTTTATTAATTAAAGGACGGGGTAAGTCAATTGCTGTTGGATCACCTTTTTTAGCTAAATTATCAATCGCCGGTCCGCCCGGAAAACCTGCTCCCATAACTCGAGCTACTTTATCAAAAGCCTCTCCTGCTGCATCATCTTTTGTCCGTCCAATAATTTCATACTCTCCTAGCTCTTCAAAATATAGGAGATCAGTATGCCCTCCTGAGACTGTTAAACAGATTACAGGCGGCTCCAATTCAGGATGCGAGATAAAGTTAGCATAGATATGTCCTTCAATATGATTAACTGCAATTAATGGAATATCCTGTGCATAAGCAATTGATTTAGCAGCAGATATAGCCACCAATAAACCACCTACTAAACCCGGGCCAAATGTCACAGCCACAGCTGAGAGGTCAGCAAAGTTAACTCCTGCTTCCTCTAATGCTTCATCAAGCACAGGATTGATAAGTTCAACATGCTTCCTAGATGCAATCTCAGGCACTACTCCTCCAAACTTCCGATGCCAATCAACCTGCGACGAGATTATATTTGATAGTACCTCTTTTCCATTCTTAACTACCGCAGCAGATGTCTCATCACATGAACTCTCAATCCCTAAAGTTAAAAAGTCTTCACTCATGATTTCACTCCTATTCAAATAAATTAACGATTTAAAATAATTTCTCTTACTTATTCTGTAATATATTCAAAAAAAGAGACCTTAATTTTTTTAAGGTCTCTTTTTCTTTTGACTTTATGTCTTTCTTTTGACTTTATGTCTTTCTTTTGACTTTATGTCTTTCTTTTGACTTTTTACTCTTGACTTTTAACTTTTGACTTTTGACTTTTCTC
>JAWOFC010000029.1:0-6663 GCA_046482455.1 Halanaerobacter sp.
ATCTAAAAAGTCTCCTAAACGCTGTACTATTACTCCAGCTCCTAATAAATTAGCCAACTTAGCAACATCTTTACCGTAAGTAATCGGTTCTCTAAAGGGCTCAGTAAAGGTCTTACTCACTAAGAGGGCAAAATTTGTATTATCTGTCTTTTCTGTGGCATGGCTGTGACCGTTAACAGTAATTAAACCATTATTATTCTCATTCACCACTTCACCGTTCGGACACATACAGAAAGTCCGCACCTTGTCCTCAAAAGTCGGTGAATGATAGACAAATTTAGATTCATAAACTACATCAGTCAGCTCTTCCATTACTGCTGCTGGCAGTTCAACACGCACACCAATATCAACTGGATTAATCGCCATCGGAATGCCTAACTTTTCTGCCTCTCCTGCTAACCATTCTGCATTCTCACGACCAGGAGCTACAACTACTTTATCACCATAAATTTCTTCTCCATTTCCTATTTTAACACCTTCAGTCCTTCCCTCAGCAGTTAGAATCTTATCAACTTTAGTTCCTGTTCTAATCTCTACTCCCTGCTCTAATAGATGATCCTTCATCCTTGTTAAAACGCTCTTACTATGACCAGTTCCTAAATGTCTTATCTTAGATGGAATAAAATTCAGTTCTGCTAAGGCAGCATCACTTTTAATCTCTTCAATCTTTTCATCATCAGGGCCATATACCTTATCTGGTGCCCCAAATTCACAGTACTTCTGATCCGCATAATTAATCAATTCTACTAACTTTTCTCTCCCAATATGTTCATCTAAATTACCACCAATCTCAGGTGATAGAGTTAACTTTCCATCACTATATGCTCCAGCCCCACCCCAACCGCAGACAATAGAACAGTTCTTACATTTAATGCAGTCTGTACCTTGGGTCTTCTTCGGACATTCCCTATCTTCAATATTCTTGCCCTTTTCTAGCATAATTATGTCTAAATCACTTTTATCAGTCAGTTCCAATGCTGTAAAGATTCCTGCTGGACCAGCACCTACAATCACTACATCATAACTTTCAGTCATCAAATCATTCCTTTCGTAATTTAAGGCTACAAACCCTTAACAATATTACCATATTATTTAATAATTCTCAAGGTGGATTAAGACTACAATCGACACAAAGACAAAAAAGACGGTTGCCCGCCTTCTTAATATTTTTTAGTGCGGCTTATAAACTGAAGTTGCTAAGGCTTTTTTAATCAGACTAGCTAAATAAAAGTATAAAATGAGTACTATAACTACGACTGTAGGAGCTGAAATCAACTCTCCCATGACTAAAAAATCATAGAGACCATGGAGAATTACGACCTGTACTAAACCTAAATAGACTAGATTAGGTTTAGATTCTAACTTTGCCCTACCTAAATAATAACCTACAATCCCAGAGAAAGAAGCATGGACTAAACTAGTAATAAATGCCCGCATAAGACCTATTTTAAAGCCTAAGACAGAAGAGTAGAGCAGATTTTCAAAGGCTGCAAAACCTAACCCTGCTGAAACCATATATATAATCCCATCCACTACTTCATCAAATTCATTAGACTTATAGACAGTATATCTAACGACTATATACTTCATTACTTCTTCTACTAAGCCAATTACAAAAATTGTTAATAATAATAAAGTTACAAGATTAGGAGGCTTAGCAATCAACCCTGCAAAGGGCTTTTCAAATAATACAGCTGGAAAAACAGCTACAATGCCGTATACGAAGGTCTTTAAGACTAATCCAATCGGCTCTGGATCATACTTATCCTTACGATAAAAGAAATAAACCCATAATAAACCCGGTACAAAAGAAATGACTAAGAGCCAAAACATAATAAACTCCTTCCCTTCCAAATTAAGAACGATTATACTTATAGTATATACTATAAGTATCTCTATTATTAGTCAGCAAGACTAATATTCAAAATTAGTTGCTTAGAGGAAGAAAAGAAGCATAATAATAATTATACTTAATAAAGCTACTATAGTAATTATAGTACCTAAGTTATTATTATTCTTGGTAGATGCTGTTTCATTACTTGTATTAACCCCAGAGCTATCTTCACTCTGCTCAGGATAAGATAACATTACCTTAGACCCTACCGATAACTGCCCATAAATCTTATTACCTAACTCAACTAAGACAGTATAACGGTCTAGCCCTTCTTTATACTCTATCTCTTCAATTGTACCAACACCTAAACCATTTGACATCTTTATCTTATTCTTTAATTCAGCAGTTAAATCTTGATTATCTGCAATTCTGACTAGGATTTCATCTCCTTCTGCAAAAGAAGTGATTAATTTCCCACTAATTGCTGAGATAACTGGCGAGCATTTTAATTTCCTCTCTATATCTAAATCTTCACTACTGCCCTCATAATCACTCAAAGTCTCTATCTCTTCTTCTAATTTTTCTTCATTCTCATCCGCTATTCTAAAACGTTCAGGATAAATTTCTATTAACTCATCACGGGAGAGAAAGCTCCAATTTAATTCTAACTCAACCTCTTCTTGTAGTTCATCTTCTATTCTTTCTCTAATTAACTCCTCAACTTCACTTTCTTCACCATCCGCTAACAACTCTATTACCTCTAAAACTGATAGGTTCTTTCTAATCTCTTTACTTATATTCTTATCATGTGTATTGCCTATCTCCACCAAACCCTCTAATTCATCACTAAAATCTTCATTATCTAAATCTAAAAAGAGTTCATAGATTTCATCATTACTAGATGAACCTAAATCTACATAAGCAAACCTATTCTCCTCTCCTTGACCAATCAGTTCAAAAATTCCATAGGTCTTATTTCTACCGCCGTATTTATAGTGCCCACGCATTACTAAGAATTGTTCTCCATTCTCTTCCCTATTCTCTTCCCTATTCTCTTCCCTATTCTCTTCCCTATTCTCAGATTCATTCATAGTATCGTCAGTTACTTCTTCTTCTTCTAGATTTACTTCTTCTTCAGTCATTATTTTCACCTTCTTTAAGAAGTTTTATTAAAAGCGAGGCGATATTTTAAACCCATTATTTAGACTTATTCCACATCTAAACTCCATTTTCCTGCACAAAATCTCAGCAAATTTAAAAAGTTCTACATTTTAGTTCAAAATCTGCTTCGGCATTTGACTAGCTTGGTCTAAAGCTTGTAAAGTAGCATCAGCTGCTTCTAAATAATTTTTAATGCTATTAGTTTGTTGATTTAAAAACTGCAATTGTTGAGAAAAAATATCCTGTTTGGAAAAAAAGATCAATAGGATTAAGACTACTAGTAATAAATCTTGGTCAAAGAGACTATTATAAGCCACTTCTCCGCCCTGTGCTGCACTATCTTCTTCCTGCTCTTGCTTTTCCTCATCTAATGAAGATTCTTCTTCTGGCATAACAACCCCCCCCTTTTTTACAGTTGATAGTTAATAGTTTATAGTTTACAGTTAAAGTCAACAGCATACAATCAAAAGACTAAATATTCTATCTTCCAATATCTTTCTTTAGCTAAAAGTACTCAGTTTACAGTTAAAAATCAAAATCTAAATTTACTACCACCTCCATCATAATTGATAATTTATAATTGAGAATTGACAATTAAATTCAAAATCATAAAACCTAAAGCATTAAAAAAATAATACTAACACAAACAACTACAACTTTCTTTCAATATCTTCTTTTAGGTTAAAATAAAGATTAGAATTGAACCGAGAAGAGTCTGATTAGTACTACAGTTATTATATAATACGAAAAAATTAAAAAAATGTTACTTTTTAAGCAATATATTAAATTTTAATTAATATATTTAATAATATAAGTTCGTTCTCAGCTAAAGACAATTATCATTCATATCTTTTATCTGCATTTGAACTTAATTATCCATCTTAGATTCTCACTTCATCTGAAATCAAAACTATAAATTCACTAAACAATTTAGCTGAGATTAATATGTAAAGGAGGTTGTAAATGTGGGGCAAGATAATCAGTTGTTCTTTCCTGAGGCTAAAACTGTAGATAAACTGTTAAGTGTCTTCAATATTCAATCCCAAGAAGAGTTACAGCCTGATAAGGTGATTAATATTTTAAGTCTACTCAATCTATTGAATATAACTAGCTCTAGTACAGGAGAAAATCCACTCGTTAATAATAGCCAAAACCTTAATAGTCTAGTCAATAACCTACAATCTCAAAATAACAATCAATTACAGGATTTAGTTAACTCCATTAGTAATAACTCTAATAATAATTCGCCACTGCAGAACTTATTATCTTCGGAGCAGAAGACACAAAATAATAGTCTAGATCCTACTCTCGTCTTAAAATTAATGAACTTAATTAACCAGTTTAAAAGCTCTTCAAGTAAGAAAGAAGAGTCAGAAGAGAGACAGGAGAGCAATCAACCAGTAAAATCTGAACCGAATAATAGTTCCAATGAAGAAGAAAAATAAAAAGTTATGCCAAACATTTTGTTTGGCATAACTTAAATTAATCAAAACTGATCCAATAGACTAAGAGCTTGCTCAGTCTTATCCTGTTGTTCTTCTCCTTGGTAGGTTGTGCTAACTTTTTTATTATCATCTATATTTGAAGTAGTACTTTTCATTTTAGTCTGCTTAATAGAGGAGGGGGCTTTACTTGCTAACTGCTGCAGCAAAGAATTATTCTCTTCTAAGAGCTCTTGTAATTCTGAAGTAGATGTCGAGGGGGAGTCTAACTCTAAATCAGAATTATTATGTTTTAAATAGAATTTAATTATCTTACGCATAAATTCAGATTTACTATTAAAAGAATCTAATTCCTGCTCCAAGCTTTCTATTTGAGCAGTAGAAAAGTATTTTTCTGTAATGCGCACACTCAATAATAGTTTAGTCATACCAGCTAATTCCCACTACTAGCAGCAGCTTCTTCTCGGTTTTTATCTATTACATCTTGTCCTTCCTCTTCTTTTGACTTTACACTTTGCTCTTCTCTTTTCTTCTTTTCATCAAGTCGCTTCTTTAATTTAGCCTCTACCTTACGCTGTAGAGCTTTACCCAATTTTACATAGCCGCGGCAGTTACTAAACTGCGGCTCAACTTCTATCCTGGCACAGGGAAATCCAGCTAAATCATCTTTTAGACTCTCAAATAATAGCAGTGAAGCTCCACCTGTAATTAATATCTTATCGATCATAAGATAGGATTCCCAGCGGTTTTGAATCTGGCGGGCAATATCTTGTGATAACTTATTAATTTCTTCTTCTTTAACCTCTTCAAAGTCATGAATCTGACCGCGCACTTCAATATAGTCTTCACCTTTTAGAATCTGTTTCTTGATAATATCTTGGGAGACATCAATATCCAAGTAGTCTTGAATTTTTTTAAAGATCCTCTTTCTAATACCTTCACTAAAGGAGATTGGAGAACCTTTGATTAATTCACCTTTATTAAAAGCTACACAATCAATCGTTAAACCTCCTAAATCAACTATTCCTAAGCCGCCTTCGATATTCTCTGTAACTTGTCCTTCTTCATCCATAATAAAGTCATAATAAGAGGCTAAACCCTGAGGAATAATCGTTGTCTTCTCAATCTTAATCTTTTTAGAGACAAACTGATTATTTATATTCTTGAGTTTAACTTTAAATGTCTTGCTTAATTTTTCCTTAAAGCTCTTCTTATGACTTTCATAATATTTAATCGGCAGTCCTGTAATTAAGTGATTAATATTAATTGTATCTGCTTTAGGAAATAAGAGACAGATACCTGCTAATAATTTAGCAAACTCTTCGGGCTGTTCATACTTATCAACTGCTAAAGAGTAACCTATAGAAGAAGAATTTTGATTTAGTACATAATCTCCAACTCGATAAGCACTAAATCCCTCATCCTCACCGCCAGTAATCAGATCACTTTGAATCTTAACTATCATCTTAGCAGGGTCAAACTTCTCTACTAAGTTATCCTTTTTTTTCAATACTTCAAAAGAAGTATCAGATAAGATTCCCTCTTCTTCAACCTCTGCTAAAGAAGGAAAGAGCAACTGCTTATCAGCAGCTAATATTTTGACTGAATCATATCCTAAATCCACTCCAAGTACATCAATTTTTTCTCCTCTCACGCTCATGCACATATCATCTCCTCTCAAATATTCCAACTAAGCTACTAGACAGAGCTCTGCTGTTCAGCCATCTTATTATCTAAGAAACTATCTAAATCTTCCTTTCTTACTATCCACTTTCCACCTAATTTAATACCTGGAATCTCTCCTTGATTTAACATATTATAAATTGTTGTTTCAGATCTGTTCAAATACTGTGCTACTTCTCTAACTGTCAGATTAGAATTTTTCATCTTATAATTCCTCCTAATTAGTTTTTATTTATCTCTATAGTTATATAATATAAAGAAATACCATTTTTTTCAATAGTTTTTTGGAAAAAATTTCTTTAGACTGCTATTAAGTACTATTCTTTTCTTAATTTAAGGTATTCACATTAAAAGACTCCAGCAGTTGACTAGTAGTTAATAATTCTTATAGGTTTAATTAAGGACAAAAAATAAAAAAATGGGCTCTCACCCATCTTTTACTCTTTACTGTTCTTGACTTTGTTTTGACTTTGATTTTACTGATCACTCATTACTCTTTACTTTTTACTTTTTACTCTTTACTGATTTTACTCTTCCTCCGAG
>JAWOFC010000294.1:0-5270 GCA_046482455.1 Halanaerobacter sp.
CTAATACTGGGTTTTATTATTTACGAGCAAGGTATATGAATCCAAGTATAGGTCGCTTTGTGACTATGGATACTTGGGAAGGAAATAATTATGACCCTCGTTCTTTGCATAAGTATTTGTATTGTGGAAATGATCCAATTAATAGGACTGATCCTTCAGGTCATTTCTTTGGTGGAGTAGTAAACGTTGCTTTTAATTTAAGCATTAGTAGTACCATTAGATCACAGCAGTTTAAATATTATAATATGTTGTTGAAAAATTTAATTGATGCTAAAGAAATAAGTGATATTATGCTTGATACAGCAGTGAGATTACAAGATGTATGCCTGCAATTAGTAGCAGAAGGAAAATGGTATGAAGGAATTACAATGAATGCTTATAATACTGCTAGAAGGCAAGAAGCTAAAGCATATAAAGCATTGGGTCTGGCAATGAGTAAGAATGGAGTAGAATTTGGGAATTCACTTTTGAATTCAATATCTGGTGAATTTAAAATACAGGTTTTTGAAGATGATTATAAGACATATACATTTGGATTAGGGGAATTAAATTCTGACTTAAGTGATCCTAATATAGAAGATAATACACAAGAATATTTTAGAGAGTTAGGCGAGTTTAAAAAGACTAATAATCTAATGAAAGAAATAATGAATAAATTATTTGCATCAGAATATACAATTGCTCGAAGACTTCAAGCTGAAGCTTTCAAAAAAATGGAGAGTTTATTATCCCAATAAGATTTAAAGGCAAGGATACATATCCTTGCCTTTATTTAAAACATAACTTTACAGAACGCTTAAAATAGAGAGGAGAGATAAAATGAGAAAATTAATAATTTTTAGTATTAGTTTAATATTATTATTGTTTTTAATGGGTTGTTCAGGGGAACCAGTAACATTTAAAGATAAAGATTTTGAATTAGCAGTTAGAAAAAATGAAGAATATCAGAAACTAGGACATTTTGCTTCTAGTTTCTGATATTTTTTAATTTTCAGAAAAATCAGCCTTAATAAAGACTGTAGTAATATCATCATCAACTGTAAGATCCTCATTATTCTTAATTGATTTAAATTCTCTAAATTTATTCTCAATTTGGTCAATTATATCCTGGGCTCTAAACTCTTCTGTATACTCTAAACTCTTCATTAGCTTTTCTTGCCCATAAGTTTCTTTTCCCTTTTTCTCTTCAATTAGTCCATCAGTAGTTAATAAGACTCCGCAATTAGAATCTAATCTGCAGCTCTTCTCTTGAAATTCATGGTTTTGATTTAAACTTGAAATAGGGAAGCCTCTAATTTCTAATGTTTTTTTACTATCTGCCTGTACTATAATAGGAGGAATATGAAAGCCGGCATGAGAGTAGGTTAGTTCTTGTGTCGTTTTGTCTAATACAAATAAGCCAATACAGATAAAATAATCAGGAGGAAATCCTTCTTGATGATACTTCTCTTGCACAAAACTCAAAATATCTTTAGGAGATATCTCTTTAGAGCTGCTTTCTTGATATCTATGAGATAAGAAATCATCGATTACCATTCTAAGAAAGACATTTAGAAATGAACTATCTATCCCGTGGCCTGTTACATCAGTTAGATAGCCAATTAATTTATCATCTAATTCAATAAAATTATACATATCCCCGCCGATTATATTAGCAACTTGATGGTAAGTAGCTATTTCAAACCAGTCACTACTAGCCGGAGTAGAGAAGAAATTATTATAAATTTTTTCTCCTTTCTCTATCTCTGGGATTAATTCAGTCTTTAATAAGTCTTTAAAAGTTAATTGATTATTACTATTTTCCCCTCCAATAAGAGGCTGATTAATACCTAAAATGCCAATAGTTTTGCCTTGACTATTTTTAAGAGGAAATCTAGTTATATTACTCCATTTTTCTTGCTTAGTTAACTTTTTAGTATGAAGTGGTTCTCCATTTTCCAGCACATATTTTTCTTCCTGCCATGATTTTTTGGCTATCATCTGAGGTAGAATATCAAAATCTGTCTTGCCAATTATTTCATCAGTTAGATAATTAAAATTTTTAGCTGCTTGTTTATTGATAGCTATAAATCTATGCTCTATGTCTTTAATATACATAGCTTCTGGAAACTTGTCTAATAAGCCATTTAAAATTTCAGTTTCAATGTCAGAATTAAAGTTGAGCTCCTTTAAGGGACTCATAATTAACACCACCTCATTTCATATTTTTGAACTATCTTTATTATACTAAAGTGAAGTTACAGTTTAGTTGAGATTTCTTTAAGTTTATGTAAAATTTACTAAATAAGCTACTAACTGAAATATTTTTTCTTGCCTGTAGACCTATAACGCCATTTTTTAGGCAAGAAGGTTGGACTTGACTTCAATTATTTGCTTGACAAAGTTGGTAGTATCTTGTATATTTTAAGTTGTAGTGTCTAAACTAATACTAGACAATAATATAAGCTAAAAAGCTGTGAAGAGAAGAGTAGGTATACAAACTGTTTACAGAGAACTGGAGATGCTGAGAACCAGTACAGGGAATAGACTGAAGATGGTCTTGGAGCTGGATAATTGAAGTGAAGTAGATTATCTCGAGTAGCTATCGTGATTAGCTGAGAGTGGCTATACTTATAGCAACTAGGGTGGTACCGCGAATTTAACCTCTCGTCCCTGGCTTTGGGATTGAGAGGTTTTTTGTATGAGTTATGTACTGTGGGCTATGAGCTGTGAGCTATAAGTTTAGAAATGATGTTTTTGACTTTCTGGTTTTGGATTTAATTGTTAATTATCCATTATAAATTCTCAATTATCAAAAGAGGTGGTTTGTTAATGAAGGAAGATACTTTTTATGTTACGACACCGATCTATTATCCAAATGATAAGCTGCATATTGGTCATACGTATACGACAACTGCTGCGGATACTATTACGAAGTTTAAAGAACTGCAGGGCTATGAATCAGAACTGATTACAGGTTCTGATGAACATGGACAGAAGCTGCAAAAGGCTGCTGCTGAACATGGTCAAGAACCTTTGGAGTATATTGATGATATTGTTGATACATTTAAAGACTTGTGGTCTGACTTAGAAGTGGACTATACTGAATTTGTGAGAACAACTAGTGATGAGCACAAAAAAGATGTTCAGCAGATATTTAAGAAGATTTATGACAAGGGAGATATCTATAAAGATAAGTATGAAGGATATTACTGTACACCTTGTGAAACATTTTGGAAAGAGAGAGAGTTAGATGAGGAGGGGCACTGTCCTGACTGCAATCGCCCTGTAGAGTGGATGGAAGAAGAGAGTTATTTCTTTAAGATGTCGGAGTATGAAGAGCAGCTATTAGACTTTTTAAAGGAAAATCCTGATTTTATTCAACCTGCTAAGCGCCGCAGTGAGATGATTAACTTTATTGAAGATGGTTTAGAAGATTTATGTGTTTCACGAACTAGTTTTGATTGGGGTGTGCCGGTGCCAGTTGATGATGACCATGTGGTCTATGTCTGGTTTGATGCCCTTATCAGTTATTTAACAGGGGTTGAATACCGCAGAGATGAAGATAAATTTAATGATTATTGGCCGGCAGATGTACACATTGTAGGTAAGGATATTTTACGCTTCCATACAGTTATTTGGCCTGCTATTTTGATGGCAGCCGATTTAGAACTGCCGGATAGAGTCTTTGGGCACGGTTTCTTATTAGTTGAAGGCGGTAAAATGTCTAAATCAAAGGGGAATGTAATAGACCCTAAGAAATTAATTGATGACTTTGGCGTTGATGCAGTCAGATATTATCTACTGCGCGAGATTGCTTTTGGTACAGATGGTTCTTATTCTACCGAATCCTTTATTCGACGTATTAATTCTGATTTAGCTAATGATTTAGGTAATCTATTAAATAGAACTGTTGCAATGGTTGATAAGTACTTCGCTGGAGTAATTCCTGCACATGAGGTAGAGACGGAATATGATGCAGACTTAGAACAAGTAGCTCAAGAAAGTTTTCAAGCTGTAGAAGAAAATATGGAAGAGCTGCAGTTTAGTACCGCCTTAGAAGAGTTATGGGTACTAGTGCGGAGAACTAATAAGTATATTGATCAGACTATGCCTTGGGTCTTAGCTAAGGATGAAAGTAAGCAGGATGAATTAGGTACAGTCTTATATAATCTATTAGATAATTTAAGAAGAATGGCAATTGCTTTAGTTCCTTTCTTACCTGAAGCTCCAGCGAAGATGTGGGAGCAGTTAGGTATTGAAGAGGAATTAAGTGCTCAAAGTTGGGAAGATGCTAAGACTAAAGGTAGATTGCAAGCAGGAATTAGCGTTAAAGATGGAGATCCAATCTTTCCTAGAATCGATGTAGAGGAATATTATGATAATTTAGATGAATCTGATACAGATAATGGAATAGAAACTAATGAGGAGGAAGATGAAATGAGTGAGGACTATATTACTTTTGATGACTTTGGAGAAATTGATTTAAGAGTAGCTGAAATTATTGAAGCAGAAAAGATTGAAGATAGCAATAAATTATTAAAGCTGCAGGTCGATTTAGGCACTGAAGAGCGGCAGCTAGTAGCAGGGATTTCTAAGCATTACCAGCCTGATGAAATAGTTGGCGAGCAGATCTTAATGGTTGCTAATATGAAACCTGCTGAGATCTTTGGTGTTAAATCAAATGGTATGATCTTAGCAGCTTCTGATGATGATGGTAATATGAAGTTAACTACAGTACAAGATAAAATTGCTAATGGAGCGGAAGTTAATTAAGAGTAATTGAGAATGGATAATTATCAATTGTATAAAGGGAGGTGAGATAGATGTTGATAGACACTCATGCTCATTTGGATTATGATCGTTTTGATGATGATCGAGCAGAAGTGATTGAGAATGCTTATCAGAGTGGGGTTAAAAAGATAATCAATATCGGAGCAGATCTAGAATCAAGCCGTAAGTCAGTGCAGTTAGCTAAGGAGTATGATTTTATCTATGCTACTGTAGGTATGCATCCTCATCATGCTGAGGACTTTGGCCCAGACTCTTATGCTGAATTTAAGGAATTGGCCCAGGCAGAAGAAGTGGTTGCTATTGGAGAGATTGGTTTGGATTATCACTATGATAATTCACCCCGTAAAAAACAGCAGAAAGTATTTAAAGAGCAGTTGAAATTAGCTCAAGAGCTTGAATTACCTGTTGTAATTCACAGCCGTGATGCTAAAGAAGATAGTTTGCGTATTTTAAAAGAGTATGCAGCTGATTTGGAAGGGGTCATGCACTGTTATGGT
>JAWOFC010000311.1:0-3840 GCA_046482455.1 Halanaerobacter sp.
AAACTATCTTTTGTAGCATGATTAACTAAAGCCTCATCAGTAATCTTAAATTTATTATCTACCAACCATTTGCGCAGTGAAGCTGCTCCAGCCATCGGTTGTAAGACCAACTGCTCTAATTCTTGGCTCAACTCATAATCAGCAGCAATAATCTCCCTAATCGCTGCCCCACCCATACCAGCAATAATAATGGTATCTACTTCCTTCCTCTCTAAAACAGAAAGACCACTTCCTAATCTTAAATCAACTATCTCTTCTACTCCAGCATCCTGAATATGAGTTCTTGCAGCTCGATAAGGTTCTTCATTACAATCACTTGCTATAATAACTGGGCAATTACTACCTTGGGCCAAATGAATTGGTAGATAAGCATGGTCAGTTCCTATATCGGCAACTTTAGTCGGTAGATTTAAAAAGTTTATAATTTTTTTCAAACGCGGTGCTAAGTTCATAACAATTACCTCATAACTAATAATTACTTTTTTGGTTACTACTTATATATTATATATAATGTAGCCTTTTAATATCAAGCTATTCCTTTAATTAATAAAAAAAGATATTTTACTTGCAATCTAAATTTACTATTATATAATTTAATTAAGTTATAATTATAGGAGGTAAATAGTTTATGCTAGAAAAAAAGAAGCTAGCTCCCTTTTTCAAAGAGCAATTAGATGGTAAGTTATCGGAAAATTACATCGACCTCCATATACACACTACTGCTTCAGACGGCTTTATTAAGCCCCAGTTAATTAAAAAAACATTTATAAATACACCTCATTTAATCGCAATTACAGATCATAATTCAATCAAAAGCACTCTTTTATTAGCTGAAGAATCCACTCTTAATATTATTCCCGGTATAGAAGTAGGATGCCGAGATGGCTTCGAACTTCTCATCTATTTTAAAACTCACAGGGAACTAAAAAAATTCTATGAAGAACATGTTGCACCTTTTAAACTAAAATATGATATTACTAGAACGAAAAAAAATTATAGTTACTTTTTAAAACAGGCTAAAAAATATAATTCATTTATTTCAATTCCTCATATTACTGGTCTAGCTCAAAAGAATTACTTACGTTATAAAGAATATATTCAAGAAGTAATTCAAAAAGTAGATGCTATAGAAACTTATAATCATTCACTACCTAAAAAAAGAAATAAAAGAACTAAAAAAGTGAGAAGAACAAATAAAAAGTATGCTACTTTTGGCAGCGATGCCCATATCAAACAGAGCTTAACTGCCTTTAAAGAAGGGCAGGAAAACGTCTTCTTTAATTCTACACCATTTAAGACTCTACTCTATAACCTCTATTCTATAATACCATTAATTAGTAAAAGAATCGAATATATCTTTCAAACCAACTAAATAAAAGAATAAAACTCCATCTACAGGGCTGCAATAATAGATGGAGCTTATCTGTTTTCATTATTATTAAATTATAAAAACAGTTATAAAAACAAATTGCTCCACTACAAAACTTATTAATCCAAATAATCCTTTAGTTTCTTACTACGGCTTGGATGTCTCAATTTTCTAAGTGCTTTAGCTTCAATCTGTCTAATTCTTTCTCTAGTTACACCAAACTCTTTTCCAACCTCTTCTAAAGTTCTAGAACGACCATCCTCTACGCCAAACCTTAATTCTAAAACTCTCTTTTCTCTATCAGTTAAACTATCTAAAACATCATCTAATTGATCCTGTAAGAGCATAAAAGAAGCGGCTGCAGATGGAGACGGAGCATCTTCATCTTCAATGAAATCACCTAAATAACTATCTTCCTCTTCTCCAATTGGAGTCTCTAGTGAAACAGGTTCTTGGGCAATCTTTTTAACTTCTCTCACTTTATCAGGATCCATATCCATTTCATCCGCAATCTCATCTACTGTAGGTTCTCTACCTAGTTCCTGTACTAAATGTCTAGTAACTCTAATTAACTTATTGATCGTCTCTACCATATGAACTGGAACTCTAATAGTTCTTGCTTGATCAGCAATAGATCTAGTAATAGCTTGTCTAATCCACCATGTAGCATAGGTACTAAATTTATACCCTTTAGTATAATCAAATTTCTCTACAGCTTTAATTAAGCCTAAATTCCCTTCTTGAATCAAATCTAAAAATAACATCCCACGCCCTACATATTTTTTTGCAATACTAACAACTAAACGTAAATTAGCAGCTGCTAATTCCTGTTTAGCAGATTCATCTCCTTGTTCCATTCTTTTTCCTAACTCTTGTTCTTCTTCTTTAGTTAATAAGGGCACCTTTCCAATCTCTTTTAAATACATCTTTACAGGGTCATCAATACCAACCCCATCAGGCACACTTAAATCCAAATCAGTATCCTCTAAATCCATATCATCTAATTCTTCTTCTTCTTTATCAACACTAGAGCTATCTTTAGTACTCTCTTTAGAAACTGATTTTTGATTAGAAGAACTATTCTCATCAACAACTTCAATCCCTTCATTATCGAAGACCTTATATATACGATCTAAATTACTATCTTTTGCATCTACATCAGATAAAGTATCTTTAATTTTACTTTCAGTAATTTGACCATTTTCTCTTCCAGTTGATAATAATTCTTTAACCTTATCTTGCACAGCTGCTTTAGCCATACTATTCTTCCTCCCTTCTAAGCAAACCTTGATATTCTTCTAATAATTGATTTAATTTCTGATAATTCTTATCTTGCTCTGCCTGCTTAATTTTAACTTCTAAATCTTCTTTCTTCATTCCTGATTGATACCCCTTTATTTTCTTTATATAATCACTTAAAATTTTATCCAAATTGACACTACTGTCAAAATTATCACCCTGCACAGATAACTTAGTTAATAACTTTTGAGCAGACTCAGTACTTAACTTATTATATAGCTCATTAGTTTCTACTTTTCCTTTAGCCTGATAAAGATCAGCAATAGCCCTAAATAACCCTCTATGGTCTTCTTCAACAAAATCAATCTTATCCAATCTATCTTTAACCCTATTTATCAAATGAGAATTGTTCAACATTAATTTAAGCAGTCCTTCAACTGCATTTTGATAACCATCTTTTTTAGGGTCATTTAATTTAATACTCTCTTCTAAATTATTATTCCTCTTTACACTTTTTCTATCCTGCTGCTGCGATTTTTCAAATTTATTTAACTCAGTTCTTAAAACTTCAAGTTTAATCTTCAGTTTTTCAGCTACTTGTCTTAAATATTCATTCCTTTCAACTCCATCATCAACAAGATGTAAAATAGGTAATATTTCCTGTACTACATTGACCCTTTCATCTACATTAGATAGATCTCTATCATTTAATACTTGATCAATCTTAAATTGGATTAACGAAGTAGCATTCTCCTTTTCCTCTAAAAACTTTTCTTTTCCTTCTTCTTTAATATATTCATCTGGATCTTGCTCATAACCTAAACTAATAACTTTTACATTTAGACCTTCATTTTTCAAAACATTTAAACCGCGCAAAGTAGCTTTTGCTCCGGCTGAATCAGCATCATATGCGATATAAACTCGATCAACATAACGTTTTAAAATCTTAGCTTGTTGGCTAGTTAATGCTGTTCCTAAGGAAGCAACCACATTCTCTATTTTATACTCAAAAGCTGTAATAACATCAGTATAACCTTCTGTAATAATTACTTCATTACTTTTACGCATTGCCTGTTTAGCCCAATTTAGACCATATAAATTCTTACTCTTATCAAACAAGGGAGTAGTTGGAGAATTTAAATACTTAGGTTCTTGTGCACTACTCAACACTCGACCTCCAAAGCCAATTGCTTGATGGCGGTGATACTCACCACCGAGGGCTGTCGCGGCGA
>JAWOFC010000050.1:0-5106 GCA_046482455.1 Halanaerobacter sp.
GTATCCGCTCTTCAACATCTTGGGATGCTGGACTCTGATAGCGTTGAGTCCCTCGGCTCTACCCAGAGATGCGTTGGTTTTGTCCATAGTTAAGAAATAAGTCCCCTTCCTGATATCCATCTGAGTAATTCCACTCATACTATCACTCCCTTTATTAATTAATAATTGAGAATTTATAATTGACAATTAAAATTCAAGACCATACAATCAAAAGAGTAGAAGCATCATAATCCCACACTAAATACTCTAGTTCCCAATATTTTTCTTTTAGCTGAGAGTACCCAATCGATAATTTACAATTTATAATTAAAATCAACATTTTTGACCAAGTAGATCATCATAATTTCTTTTGCTTAAAAATACTCAATCAACAGTCAAATTTAACTAATAGCAGGTCAATTGAAAAAATTAGACCTTGTGCTTTTGACTTTTAATTGTTCATTCTCAATTCTACATTATCCATTATTAATTCTTAACATACTCCACATCAACATAAGGTGAAGTCATTGCTCTCAATAAAGCAGAATAATTCATTCTAAAGCTCAATTTACTCCCCACTTTAATCCCCTTTATACCAGTAATATTGACTATTAAATGATCACTACTCGCCCCTTCAATAATTAACTCTTTTTGACAAGGGATTAATCCTCTCGGATCTATATCCTGTTTTCCAAGGGCCAAAATAGCCCGCTGCTGAACTCCTTTATCGACAATCTCTCTCTTCTCGCCAAAAGCATTCTCACCTTGTTGGCCCTGTATAGAAGTCGGCTTCTCCTTAAGTTCAATCACTTCAGCTCTCAATTTAAAGGTACTAGTCACAGTTCCAGGAAATCCATCACCACTTGGTACTTCCTTGCCTAACAAAATTGTCTCTCCAATCCGCAATTGATTAGCCTCAGATTCATAATCATCCTCTAATAATAAAGGCAAAGAACTGCTATTCCCTCCTGAAATGATATCTAAATCTAAATTAAACTTCACTTCCACTTCATCTTTAATCCTTCCTAACTCTTTCATCTTCTCCTTTGAAGGCAAGATGCCCATAAAACAAGCTAAATTAGTTCCTAAGCCAGCTAAAATAATATTGGAGAGATCTTTAACTTCTCTTATAGTATCTAATACCTCATTAGGTAACACCCCTTCGCGCCGATCACCTAAATCAATCATTAATATTATTCTATGTCTCTTATTCTTTACTTCTGCAGACTGATTTAATCTTTTAATAACTTTCAACTCAGAATTCAGACTAATATCAGCATAGTCTACTACTTCATCAATCTGACTTAACATTGGACTTCTTAGTAACATTAATTCCGTATCTAAGCTAGATAACCTTCTTAAGTTTTCAATTCGTGAATCAGCTAACCCCTCTACTCCAGCATCTATAATAGCCTGAGCTACTTGCAGGTCACCACTAACTCCTTTAGTAACTCCCCAAACATTAATACCTTTCCTCTCTGTTAAAGAAACTATACGCTCGGCATTATTTTTTATACGCGATAAATTAATCTCTAATCTGGGATACATAAACCAAACCTCACTTTTTCTCTTTGCTAATTACCGAATTTAGCCCTCCGTGTAGCCCTAAGCGCTCTACTTTGAGCTTATTAAGCCTACGAGTCTTGCAAGCAAGACTCTTCGTGTAGCCCTAAACTCTCTGCATACTACAAATCAAGTGCGCAATCTATATACTTTACTTTAAACTAATTACTATGTTTCTGCGCAATCTATATGCTGTTCTTTTTGCTAATTACCTACTTGCAATATAAAAAGGAAGAGTATAAAAATACCCTTCCTTGTGGAAATACTGCATTATCTTTTAGAGAATTGAGGCGACTTACGTGCCTTTTTATGTCCATACTTTTTACGTTCTTTCATTCTTGGATCTCTTGTTAGGAAACCAGCTTTCTTAAGAACACCACGATGTCCGTCGTCCACTTCTAATAGTGCACGAGAAATACCATGACGAATTGCCTCAGCCTGTCCTGAAGTTCCACCACCATCAGCATTAACTAATACATCAAACTCACCGATAGTCCCAGTAATTTCTAAAGGCTGCTTAACAACCATTTCTAAACTATCACGACCAAAATAGTCAGCTAGTGTTTTATCATTAACAACAATCTTACCATCACCAGGTAACAATCTAACCCGCGCAGTTGAAGTCTTTCGTCTTCCAGTTCCTAAATATTCAACTTCTGCTGCCATTAAAACATCCTCCCTTCAAATTATAATTCCAGTTCTTCAGGTTGCTGAGCTTCATGAGGGTGCTCAGAACCACTATATACTTTAAACTTCTTAAACATCTTACGTCCAAGTCTATTTTTAGGTAACATTCCCTTAACAGCTAATTCAATAGCCTCTTCAGGCTTTTCCTCTAACAACTCTCCATACGGCTTAGACTTCAAACCACCTGGATATTCAGAATGTGTATATCTCATTTTATTTTCCAATTTATTTCCACTCAAATGAACTTTATCAGCATTAACAGCTACTACGAAATCTCCTGTATCAACATGAGGAGTAAAAATAGGCTTATGTTTACCTCGTAAAATTTTAGCAATCTCTGAGGCAACTCGACCTAAAGTTTTGCCAGCTAAATCAACAACATACCATTTCCGATCAACATCTTCTGCTTTTGCCATATAAGTGCTCATGGTCTTACTCATGGCATTACCTCCTTGTTGTTTTAAGTTACTTAAAACTAACTAAATATTTTTATAATTACCTAGTGGGTATGATTTCCCACTAGGATTCGTGGTTCTCTCGAACCAATCTCCCTTGCAGGGAAGTTCCCTTCTCGGCAATGTCAAATGGGCCTTATGCACCTTCGGTGTTAGCCTGTCATATCCTCAAAAGGACTTAAACGAGGTTTCTTCCTTAGTGCCACAGGGTCTAGGACTGATGGGATATATCCTAGAGTGTGATAACCTTGTTGAGTTAAAAAACTCTTTAACCAAATAACGTAGATAAATCGTGCTGAGGATATTTCTATCCTCTACACTTCTCTTAACCTTGAGAGCAATAAAATAGCTTTGAATAACTTTAAATACTATTAGTGATAAATTTATCAGCTGTTTTATAGCTCCTTAAAAATATTAGATAATAAATAGATTAAACCGGGGCTATTGTGCACAATGCACAAACGTACAAATTAATTTTATTATACCTCTCGAGTCCTGTCAAGCAATTTTAAAAGTTAATTTAGATTAGCGGTCAGTCATCAGCAGTCAGCTTTCAGTTAAAATCAAAGTCAAAACCTAAATTAAAAATCAACATAATTGTTCATATCTTTAGAATTAAAAAGATATAATTTTGGTTTGACTTTTAACTGTCCACCGTTCACTGTCAACTGTCAACTTATAATGCTGCACTTTTGTGTAGCATTATATAGATCAAAACAAGACTCCAGCTCCTAACAAATAGAGAAAACTAAAGCATAGTGTTATATAATCCCTAGCTGCAAGCTTAAGCACATTCATCCGTGTTCTATTCTCATCACCGCGATAACACCTTGACTCCATCGCTAAAGCCAACTCATCAGCTCGGCGAAAGGCACTCACAAATAAAGGTACTAAGAGAGGAATAAGACTCTTTGCCTTCTTAATTAGATTGCCACTTTTAAAGTCTGCTCCTCTAGCCTGCTGCGCCTTCATTATCTTTCTAGCTTCTTCAAGCAAAGTAGGAATAAATCTAAGCGCAATTGTCATCATCATTGCTAATTCATGAGCTGGAATACCAACTCTTTTAAATGGATTTAATAACCTTTCAATACCATCCGTTAACTGTAAAGGAGAAGTTGTTAAGGTTAATAAAGAAGTATAAGAGACTAAAAAAATCAATCTTAAAGCCATAAAGAGACCTAAATTTAGACCCTCTTCTTCAATCCTTAAAAACTTCCACTCCCACAGTACTGCCCCACCACGCGTCATGAATAAATGAATAAAAAAGGTAAATAAAATAATAAATAATAATGGCCGAATGCTTTTAACAACATAACCAAACTTAATTTTTGACAATAGAATAGTCATTAATAATAATCCTGCCAAAGCTAAATATCCTTTAAATGTACCAATCAAAAAAATAGTTAGAATAAAGAACATAATAACTAGTATTTTTGTTCTCGGGTCTAGATTATGAATAATCGAATCTTTCTCTATATATTCACCGATTATAATATCATCTAACATAATTTAACCTCTCATTACTTTTAATAACTCATTTTTAGCCCTATCAACTGTAAAGATATTAGCCTCTACTTCAATTCCCTGCTCCTTAATTTTATGCATGATTTCAGTAATCTCAGGCACCCCTAAACCTATTTCACTTAAGTATTCATAATGAGAAAATACCTCAGAGGGTGTTCCAGTCAAAGAAAGTTCTCCTTCATCTAAAACAAATACACGATCAGATAAACGAGCAATTTCCTCCATCCGATGAGAGATTAAAATAATAGTTAAAGAGAACTCTTCTTGCAGAGTTTTAATCTCAGCAATTAATTGATTTCGCATCTGAGGGTCTAAGCCTGCAGTTGGTTCATCTAAAATTAAGATTTGAGGTTCCATTGCCAAAACTCCTGCAATAGCCACTCTACGCTGCTGCCCACCTGATAGTCTAAAAGGCGATCTATCCTTAAATTTATCATAGTCCAAATTGACTAAACCTAGTGCCTCTTTAACTCTAGTTTCAATTTCTGCTTCTGCTAAGTCTAAATTCTTAGGGCCAAAGGCAACATCCTTAAAGACAGTCTCTTCAAACAATTGATGTTCAGGATATTGAAAGACAAGTCCTACTTCTTGATGAATCTCTTTTAAGCTCTCTGCCTTAGTTAAATCCAAGCCATTAACTTTAACTTGACCTCCAGTCGGTTCAACTAATCCATTTAAAGTCTGGACTAAAGTAGATTTACCTGAACCTGTATGTCCAATTAAACCAATAAACTCTCCTTGGGCTATCTCAAAGTTAATATCTTTAATAGCATAGTCATCAGGAGCTAAATCAAGATTATAGCGGTGTTCTAAATCCTTAACTTCAATCAACATAGCTCCTTCACCAACCCATCTACCTCAAATACTCCCTCTGAAAGATCTATACCTGCTTCTCTTA
>JAWOFC010000267.1:0-2718 GCA_046482455.1 Halanaerobacter sp.
AAGAGGTTTTTTCCTAGGTCTTCCTGCCTGACGAGGATATTGATTGAGAGTCGCACTTATCTTTTCAATAACAACTAAATAACGATCATCATTATTATAGGGTAGATCAACTGGAGTTAAATTGATCATCTCTGCACCTAATTTTTCTAGAGCAACTTGACTCTCAACTACCTCTTTTTTAGCATTCTCCCCCTTTTGAGCAATAAATTGCCCCCCTGTCTTAATAAAAGGCAGAGCATATTCACTTAATATATTTAAATAGGCTACCGCTCTAGCTACAGCATAATCATACTGCTCTCTATGCTGTCGATTACGACCTAAGTCCTCTGCTCGACTGTGTATAAACTCAATCTTATCTAAATCTAAACCTAATTGATAAGCTGCTTGGCGTAAAAAATCAACCTTCTTCTTGACCGAATCTAATAAGGTTAGCTCTAGATTAGGATAAATAATTTTAAGTACTAGCCCGGGAAATCCTGCTCCCGTTCCAATATCAATTATTCTTTCACTTCCTGATAAGTCTAAGCTTTGCAAGATAGATAAGGAGTCTAAAAAATGTTTAACTACTATCCCTTCTGGACTATCAATTGCTGTTAAATTAATCTTTTGATTCCATTCCTGCAGAATTTCCATATACTCCATTAGAATTTCTAATTGTTTATCACTTAAGTCTACTCCTAACTCTTGGCTACCTTTCTTTAATTTATTCTTAGCAGACATAAATTATCTCACCTACTCCTCTAGTTTTTCCAAATAGACAGTTAAAACAGATATATCAGCTGGAGACACTCCAGAAATTCGGGCAGCTTGACCTAAAGATAGAGGCTCAATTTCAGCTAATTTTTCTTGTGCCTCTAAGCGCAATCCTTCTAGTTCCTGATAGTCTAAACTATCTGGTATCTTCTTACTCTCTAATTCTTTCTGTTTCTTAATCTGTTTTTGCTGCTTTTTAATATAACCTTCATACTTTAACTGAATCTCTACTTCTTCTGTTACAGCCTGCGGCAGTTCAGGTCGCTTAGGATCCAGAGCTGCTAGCGATTGATAATCTAATTCCGGTCGTTTAATTAACCGAGCCAAATTATCCTGTTTAGTAATTCGTGCACTATCTAAACTCTCTAAATGCTGCTGTACTTCTTCATTACTGGGCGACAACTTAGTATTCCGCAGTCTTTCCTTTTCTGCCTCAATCGCTTGTTTCTTAGCCTGAAACTCATTAAATCTTTCTTCTCCAATTAAGCCTAATTCATAACCCAATTCTGTTAATCTCAAATCAGCATTATCCTGTCTTAAGACCAACCTATGCTCAGCTCGAGAAGTAAGCATCCGATAGGGTTCATTAGTACCTTGCGTCACTAAATCATCAATTAAGACTCCAATATAAGCTTCAGATCTACCTAAGATAATTGGCTCTTCTCCTCTTAAGTCCCGCGCAGCATTGATTCCTGCTATTAGCCCTTGAGCTGCTGCTTCTTCATAACCACTTGTTCCATTTAACTGACCAGCAGTATATAAATTAATAATCTCCTTTGTCTCTAAACTCGGCTGTAAAGTAGTCGGATCGAGACAGTCGTACTCAATTGCATAAGCTGGACGCACAATTTCTGCTTCTTCAAAGCCAGGTAGAGTTCTTAACATCTTTAACTGTACTTGAACTGGTAGACTAGTTGAGAATCCAGCTAAATACATCTCATTAGTTGCTGTTCCCTCTGGCTCTAGGTATAACTTATGCTTCGTCTTATGAGGAAATTCATCTACCTTAGTCTCAATTGAAGGGCAGTAACGCGGCTCTTCACCAGTAATTTGATTATTAATCATCGGTGAAGAGTCTAAATTATTCTTAATTACTTGCTGTGTCTTGGCAGTAGTATAAACCTCCCAACAATCATGCTGTTTTAAATCATTATCTAAAGAGTCATTGCTATAGGATAAAGGTAGAGGATCATCTAATTTATCCTCTTTCTTCAATTGAGAAAGATCAACAGTATTCTTATCAACTCGGGGTGGTGTACCCGTCTTAAATCTCTTCAGCTCAAATCCAAGTCTTCTCAACTGCTCGGATAACTTCTGAGCCGGAAATTGATGCTGGGGACCTGAAGCAAAAGATGTATCTCCAATAATTATTTTACCCTGTAGAAAAGTACCAGTTGCTAAAATAACTTTCTTTCCTTTAAATACTTCTAAACTTTTAATCTTAACTCCTGTGATAGTATTATCTTCAATTATTAACTCTTCTACTATGCCCTGTCTTAAGTCTAAATTATCCTGCTCTTCTAAGGTTATTTTCATCTCATGGCGGTAAGTCTGCTTATCAGCCTGAGCACGCAGTGCCTGTACTGCTGGACCTTTACCAGTATTTAATAACCTCATTTGAAGGCAGCTCTTATCAATATTTTTAGCCATCTCACCACCTAAAGCATCTATTTCACGTACAATTTGACTCTTAGCTGGACCTCCAATAGCTGGGTTACAAGGCATTAAAGCTACATTATCTAAATCAACAGTAATTGCTAAAGTTTTAAATCCTAATCGTGCACCAGCCAAAGCAGCTTCACAGCCAGCATGACCAGTTCCAACTACAATAATATCATATTCCCTCACTCTGATTCATCCTGGTTATAAAAACCTATCTAAAAACACCTATATATTATCAATATAGGCTATATAGGTCACGGCTTCACAGGTTTCGACCATTAAGGGCAGTTATTTCAAACTGCA
>JAWOFC010000090.1:0-4652 GCA_046482455.1 Halanaerobacter sp.
TTCGCCCTTGGAGTAGGAGCTACTCTGTTAGCCCTACGCTATATGCCTGAGCTTGATATAGAAAGAATGGGCACAGATATCCAAGAAAAGGCTGAAGCCATGAAAGAAAAGATGGCTAAGATGGACTTAGATACTACTGCAGAAGAAGACTATAGAAGGGATAATCAAGACTTTCAAACACCTGATGATGTAGCAGTTATTGGCTCCTCACCTACTAAAGAAGATTTACAGTCTGCCTTAGAGAGATTACAAGGGCAGTTAAATCATCTTAAAAATAATATGTAGATATTTTTTAGCGTACCATAGTTGGTACGCTATTTTTCTCAAAGGAGTTTTGCCTTATGTGGGATAAAATAAAAGAGACTATTGGGATAACAGAACCTAAAGAAGAGACTACAGAGCGAATTAATACCTCGCAAGAAGAGATCAAGATTACTAACGATCTAAAGACTAATTTAACTAACCTCCAGGCTAATTTGGCCCAAAGCGAAGATGTTAAACATAAAGAATTTTTTTTAGGAGGCAATCAAGATTATAAAGCTACTATAACTTATATTGCCTCAATTATTAATCAAAATTATTTACAAGAAGAAATACTTAAACCTCTGATGTTGAATATTAAGTTCACTCAACCTGAAGATGTAGTATCCAATATTGAAAAATTAGTTCAGCAATTACCTTTACCAATTGGTCAAACTGAGTTCATAACTTCTCTCACAGATGCAATTACAGAGATCTTAGAGGGTAAAGTTGTTCTATTTATTGATCACTTTGACCAAGCATTCGTATTAGATATTAGAGAATTGGCTAACCGCAATATTAGCACTCCTAAAATAGAGGCATCGACTCGTGGGCCGCAAGAAGCATTCACTGAAAGCTTAGAAATTAATCTCTCTTTAATCAGAAAGAGACTGCGTGATAATAATTTAACCATGGAGACTTATAAATTAGGAGCTAGAACTCAATTAGATTTAGGACTACTTTATATTGATGATATAGCTGATAAAGAGATATTAAAACAACTAAAACATAGGATCGATAATATTGATTTAGATGGGGTGATAGATACAAGCTACATTGAGCAATACTTTCAAGATAATTGGAAGACAATCTTTCCCCTTTCTCAAAGTACCGAACGACCAGATAAAGCAATTCATAATCTATTAGAGGGTAGGTTTATATTAATCTTAGAAGGATCTCCTTTTGTCAGTATCGTACCTACAACCTTTATTCAATTCTTTCAAACTCCAGAGGATTATTACGATAGCTTTTATATTAGTAGTTTTATACGTCTCTTAAGATTAGTAGCGACTGTTATTACTATTAGTCTTCCTAGCATCTATATTTCTCTTGTTTCTTTTCATCATGAATTATTACCAACTGATTTGGCTTTATCAATTGCTACAACAAGACAAGAGGTTCCTTTTCCTTCTTATCTAGAAGCTTTAATTATGGAGCTGAGTTTAGAATTATTAAGAGAATCTGGAATCAGATTACCAGGAGCAATTGGACAGACTATTGGTATTGTAGGAGGTCTTATTCTTGGTGAAGCAGCAGTTAATGCGGGATTAGTTAGTCCTCCCATGGTCATAGTAGTGGCTACTACCGCTATTGCCTCCTTTGTTATTCCAGATTATGAAGCAGCAATTCCACTTCGTCTGCTAAGATTTCCGCTTATGATTTTAGCTTCTTTTTTTAGTATTTATGGAGTTATGATTGGATGGCTCTTTATTCTAATTCATCTCTGCAGTTTAGAAAGTTTTAATCAACCCTACTTTGCTCCTTTTGCTCCCATTAAACTGTCCGATTTGAAAGATAGTATTATTAGAGTTCCTTTACGTTTGATGGGAAAAAGACCCTATTCAACTTCCAATCAGCAAAAGAATAGGCAAGATCGCAAAGGAGAGAGTAGAGATGAAGCATGATAGTGCAGAAAAAGAAATGATTGCCAATCGTCAATTGATCTTTATTATTATCCAAATCACTGTGGGGACAGGAATCTTATCTCTACCCCGCCAAGTAGCATCAATTAGTCAACAAGATTCTTGGTTAGCAATCTTATTAGGATCTTTATACTGGACATGTAGTATCTTTTTCTTTTATGCTCTTGGTAGCAAATTTCCTAATAAAACAATTATTGAATATAGCCCAATCATCTTAGGTTCCACATTAGGTAGATTAATCGGGTTTAGTTATGTTCTATATAGTATTATCATTACAGCAATTGGTGCTCGTGTTTTTGTGATGATAATTACTACTTATATCTTACCTAAAACTCCAATCTTTATTAACTTAAGTTTAATTATTATTACCTGTCTTTATTTGATTAGTAAAGGCTTGAAAACAATAGCTCGACTAGATGAGTTCCTATTTTTTGCCTTAGCTCCTGCTTATTTAATCATGATTCCTACTATCTTCAGATCTAATTGGTGGCATTTTAAACCTGTCTTCGGGACAGGAATTAAAAATATTTTCCAGGGGAGTCTCACTACTGCTTACAGTTTTTTAGGAGCTGAAATATTATTATTAATCTTCCCCTATATTAAAGAAAAGAAAAAAATATTAAAATCATCGTTGCTTGGACTAGGAGTTATAACTTTAACTTATTTATATATAGTGATCATTACTTTAGGCTATTTTGGCAGCGAAACTATACAGTATATTCTATGGCCGACAATTAATCTTTTAAAGGCTATTAAGATTCCTTTTTTTGGGCGCTTAGAATTCTTTTTAATCTCCCTGTGGATAGCTATTGCTTTTACTTCAATTGCTTCTTTTTATTATATAGCTAGTTATAGCTGTACCCAATTTTTTGCTCTGCAAAATAAGATGTATAGTAGTTTCTTATTAGTTCCATTAATTTATTATCTCTTCTTTATTCCGGAAAATATAATTGAAGTCTATGAATATACCACAATAATATCGGAAATAAGTACAGTCTTGATCTTTATTATTCCACCATTTTTATTATTAATTACTAAGTTAAGGGGGTTGGGCTGTGAAGACTAAAGTAGTCATTCTTAATTTAATCTTGCTTTTAAGCTTAAACGGCTGCTGGGATGTGAATGAGATTGAAAAGACTCAATTTGCTGAATATGTTACAGTTGACCCGGTAGTAGAGGAAACAAATAAGTATCTCTACTCCATTGAATTTCCCATCTTAAGAGAAGGTTCTACAGAAAAAGTGAATCAACTATCTACAACTGCTCCCTCATTAAAGAGTGCTATTTCGAACTTCCAGACTAGAACTATGGGTTGGATCTCTTTAGGGATGCTGCGGACGATCATCTTTAACCAAAAAATAGCTTCGCAAGGGTTATTACCCCATTTAGATGCTCTATGGCGAGAACCTATTGTACCTGGTTCAGTCTCTATGGCCATCAGTGCTAATCGGGCAGCATCTGAGATTGATAAAATAAAACCTGCCCCTTTAGCAGATACAGGAGTCTATATAGATGAGCTTTTTGATACTACTTCTAAAAACTCTTTATATCCTGAAAAGAGTCTAACAGATTTTTTTATTGCCCTCAAATCTTCTGGTCGGGAAGCTGTAATTCCACTAATTGCATATGGAGATAAGGATATAAAGATAGTCGGTTTCGCCCTCTTTAGAAAGGATAAGATGGTGGGTAAGATTGAGGTCCCGGAGACAAGAGCACTATTATTATTAAGAGAAAATTTTATTAAAGGACCTATCGATTTAAGAGTTGAAGACTATCATGTTAATTATTATGTACAACAGGTTAGTTCTGAAATTAATATAGATTATGAGCAAGAAAATTTTATTTTCAATATCAGGAGCCATTTAGAAGTAGATATAACTGAAAACACTTCTGGAAAGAATCTGATTTCTAATAAAAGTGACCTGCATAAGATGGAAAGACATCTAGCTCGGTCTATTAAAAAAGAGATGCATAAATTATTAGGTCAATTACAGACACATCAATCTGATGTTATAGGGATTGGTCAACAGGCTAAAGCAGAATATCCTGAGTATTACCATAAAGATTATTGGAACCAACAGTTTAGCCGAGCTGCTATAAATATTAATGTAGATGTATCAATCCGTAGATTTGGAATTTCAATTTAAGCCTTCTTTAAAATAGCTTGCACCTCTTCTTTAGTCTCTGCTGTTAATAGTTTCTTACGAATTTCATCATCTCTTAACTGCTGGGATAGATGGGCTAAAGTATTTAAATACTCCTGTGAACCCTGCTTAGGTACAGCAATCATAAAAAATAGTTTAGCTAAATCACCATCGAGGCTATTAAATTCTACTCCTTCTTTTGCTCTGGCAAAAGCTAGAGTAGTCTCTCGCACAGCATGACTTCTCACATGAGGAATAGCCACTCCTTTGCCCATCCCAGTAGAACCCTTTTTTTCTCGGGCCAAAATATCTTTATGAAATTCTTCAACCGAAGTCAAATTACCACTCTTATCAATCAATTCTATTAATTCCTTAATTACCTCTCGTTTAGATTCTCCATCTAGTTCAAGTTTAATCTGTTCTTTTTTTGGTAATTTATCCATAATTTATCTCTCCTAAGTTCATTTATTTATCAATTAAATAGACCATCTCTAATTTAAAATGTTATACTAATTTCTCTTAAAAATCAATCCATATTATGAATTTATTATCCTTTTGCCTTTTT
>JAWOFC010000095.1:0-4068 GCA_046482455.1 Halanaerobacter sp.
TCTATAATCAGCTGAGGGAAGACAGGATTTAAATCTTAATGTCTTCTTCACCCCTACTACTAATGTCTCTTTGGCCCAGTTAAATAACTCTAGAGGCGACATCTTCTCTTCAGGACTAACGCGATTATGAGATTTTATATACTCAATCTCTAACCCCTCGTCTAAAAATTTATCTTCTAACTCTCTTCCTAAAGGATATTGTAGAGCTTCTGTCTCTATCAGTATACGTTTAGGATGAAATTTTTTCACATCTATTTCCTCCAATACTAGGTAATCTATTATTAGATTATGTATTTTAAAGACTTAACATTCATTATAATTTAAATGCACTTATTTTAGATTAGTGGAATATTATGTTAAAAAGGAGGTGTTTTTAAATTAATGTCAGAAAAAAATTATTTAAATTGTTGTAAGCGCTGTAACTGGTGTTGGTGGTGGTGGAATTGCTGTCCTAAACCTACTCCAACAGATGCTTGTGTTTCAACTGCTAATTTACTTGTGAATGGTGATTTTGAAGATGAGACTACTGCTCCTTGGGTTTTTGATAATGCAGTACTAGATGATTCTGATAAATTTTCTGGAGATAATATTGCTCTCTTAAATGGCAGAGAAGCTTCAGTATCACAAGAAGTTGAGATCCCAACAGGCTGTCCTCTACAGTTATCTTTTGCAGCTAAAAGTTCACAAGGCGCACAGCAAGTTACTAAAGTTAAAGTTACTTTCTCCACTGGTGAGACTTTTGAGCAAGAATTTACTCCTTCAGCCAATGACTATACGACCTTTTTATATGCTCTTGAGACTCCAGAAGATGCTTCTTCTGCAGTAGTAGAATTTATAAATCGTGCTCAAGGTGTAGGTAATCGCTTAAAGATTGATTTAATAGTCTTAAAGGTGTGAATTAGCTATCAGTCTTTAGCTATCGTATTTCAATAGCAAGTAGGGAACCAAACTTTCTAAAAATAATAATAGTCTAAATAAAAGAAGGTGTTAGGAATTAATTCCTAACACCTTCTTTTACTCTTAAATATTATCTTTTAGCTAAGGGCTTAAAGTCATATTTCATGTTTTACAATCCAAATAATCAGCTGATGGCTGAGAGCTGAAGACTGATAGCTATAATACTCCTCCACATTCACTATTTAATAAGGCAGAGACTAATTTAACACTATTCTCTACATCATCAATATCCACCATCTCGGATGGAGAATGAACATAGCGACAAGGGATTGAGACTGCCCCTGCTAAGACTCCGTCTTTAGTTAACTGCATACTGCCTGCATCAGTGCCACCGTATTTTAAGACTTCTAATTGATAGGGCAGCTCATTCTCTTCGGCTAAATCAATTAATAGATTCTTAACTTGAGGATCAGCTAAGACAGATCTATCTTTAACCTTAATAGCAGGACCTTCGCCTAAAGAGACAGACATTCTTTTAGCTTCTGGCATATCACCAGTTAAGGTTACATCTAGGGCCAACCCCAAATCAGGTTCGATATTATAGGCTGCTACTTTAGAGCCCCTTGTCCCCACCTCTTCTTGTGTTGTAAAGACAAAATAAGTATCATAGGTTGGAGTATCAATCTCTTTTAGCGTTTCAATTAAGGTCACACATCCTATTCTATCATCTAAGGATTTAGCAGTTACTCTCTTCCCTAAATCTTGAAATTCCCGCAGATAAGATGCTGTATCTCCTAAAGTAATCTTCTCTTCTGCTTCTTCTTGTTCTTGTGCACCGATATCTATATATAATTTATCATAGTTTAATTTCTTAATATCATCTAGCTGTCCTTCTTTATCAACTACCCCAGTAGTCTCTCCATTGAATAAGACTCGGGCTCCTAAAAGCATATAAGGGCTTATACCGCCTACTCTATCAAAGCGGATAAAACCATCTTCATCAATATGATTAGCAATTAATCCAATCTCATCCATATGGGCTGCTAACATTATCTTTTTATTTTTCCTGCCTTTTTTTAAGGCAATTAGATTACCCAAAGCATCAGTCTCTATCTTATCTACTCTATCCTCAATCTCATCTTTGATTACTTCTCTTATTTCTTCTTCATCACCTGATGGGCCATAAGTCTCAACTAATCTTTTAATCAATTTTTTCATCTTTAAACCCTCCTCTAGCTAATTCTTCACAGAATTGATCTACTAATTTAACTGTATTCTGATAGTCATCTAAATTAATCAATGATGCCGGCGAATGAATATAGCGGCATGGTACAGAGATAGCAGCTGTTGGAATCCCTTCTTTAGTTAGATGGATTGCTCCTCCATCATTCCCAGCGCGAGTAGACTTTCTAAACTGATAGTCAATCTCTTCTCTCTGAGCTAGCTTAATTATTTGCTGTACTAAATCTTTATTAGCAATCATTGCACTATCTCTCATAGTTAGCGCTGGCCCTTGGCCCAAAGTAGTTGAATAGCTCTGTTCTTTACTATCAGGAACATCAGAAGCAGTTGTCCCTTCTAAAACCAGGGCCAAATCCGGATCAATATCATAGCTAACTGCCTGAGCTCCCCTAGCTCCTACTTCTTCTTGCACAGTAAAGACTCCATAGAGCGGAAAATCATAATCATTCTTTAATATTTTAATTAATGCCGCACACCCAATACGGTCATCAATTGCTTTAGCTTTAGCAGTCTTAGCTCCTAGCTCTTCGTAATCAGTATTAAAACTAGCTAAATCTCCAATTGTAACTGCCTTTTTGGCCTCTTTCTTACTTTTCGCTCCAATATCTATGTATAATTTCTTATAATCTAATATCTTCTTTCTCTCCTGCGGCTTTTGTAAATGAATAGCTTTAGCTCCAATTACTCCAGTTATCTTATCATCGCCTACAACTACCTTTTTTGAGACTAATACTCGCTTATCAAGCCCACCAATAGGCTTAAAACTCAATAATCCATCTTTGTTTATATCAGTAATCATTAATCCAATCTCATCCATATGAGCCGCTAACATAAGAGTCGTTTTATCTTCATCCCCTGGCTTAAATGCAATTAAATTTCCTAATGCATCCGTTCTTAATTCTACTGTACCTTCTAATTCTTCTTTAATAATCTCCCGTACTTCATTCTCGCGGCTTGAAACACCTACTGCCTCAGTTAATTTTTTTAAAAGCATTCTAATCCCTCCACAAATTCAGCATCTATCTCTCTAATAAAGCGGGCCAATAATCTACCAGCTCTCTTAATATCTTTAAGACTAATTGTTTCTACAGATGTATGCATATATCTTAAGGGAATAGAGATTAAAGCAGTTGGAATTCCTGCTCTAGTAACTTGCATAGCAAAAGCATCTGTGCCTCGTGGGGTATGCGAAGGTTCCACTTGGGATTTGATCTCATTCCCTTGAGCAAGTTCTTTTAGCTTAGAGAATAATTTAGGATGGACATGAGGGCCAAAAGCAATTGCAGCTCCCCCTCCCAATTCTGCAGCATCTTCAGAACTAACTCCCGGCATCTGACCATGACAGACATCAATTGCTACTCCAATATCAGGCACTATTCCATAAGTGCTCGTAGTAGCTCCTCTAACTCCTACCTCTTCTTGTACAGTTGCAACAGTATACAAATCAACTTGATGTTCAATATCTGCTAACTCTTGCAGCACAGTTAACATCACCAACACACCTGCTCTATCGTCCAAGGCTTTGCCTGTTACACGATCATTCTTTAACTCTTCAAATTCACGCTTAACAGTAACTACATCTCCTACTCTGACCTTTTCTTCCACTTCTTGAGCATCTAAACCTAAATCAATATACATATCCTCCATCTTATAGGCTTTCTTTCTTTCACTAGTACTCTGGACATGAGGAGGTTTAGCTCCAATTATACCTTGTAATTCTTCATTTCCTAAAACAATCACCTCTTGACCAACCAAAGTTCGTTGGTCCACTCCTCCTACAGAAGTAAACCTCAAAAACCCGTCCTCTTCTATCTTATTAACCATTAAGCCAATCTCATCCATATGAGCTGCTATCATAACCTTCAATTCGTCTTCTGCACTACCCTCTTTATAGGCAATTAAATTACCTAAATTATCATATTTAATCTC
>JAWOFC010000132.1:0-5758 GCA_046482455.1 Halanaerobacter sp.
TCTTCATAGGACTACCCCCTCTTATAAATATAGTGCTCTCAGCTAAGTTCAAAGCTGTCATTACAATACTTTATGGATAACTAAATTTCTTCACACCCCCAAATCAATTGACAATTCAGAATGTAGAATTGACAACTGAAATTCCAGACCATACAATCAAAAAAGTAGAAGCATCATAATCCTACACTAAATACTCTAGCTCCCAATATCTTTCTTTAGCTGAAAGTACTAAAAATATTGAAGACCGTACAAAACTATCTATACTTAGGGTCTTATTTCTACAGATAATGAAAAACACCTTCTTATTATATCAGATTATGTTACTTAGAGTCTTATTTAATCAACTCTTTAAACTCTGCTTCATCTAGGATAGTTGTTCCTAATTCTTGAGCTTTATCATACTTAGAACCAGGATTATCCCCAACTATTAAATAATCTGTAGCGCCGCTAATTGAGCTAGTCACGCGTCCACCTAATTTTGAAATCTCTTCTTTGGCCTCTTTGCGCGTAAAATCATCTAAACTCCCTGTTAAGACAAACTTATTTCCTTCTAAAGTTGCTTCTCTCTCTTCAGTCTCTGCAGCAAAGTTAACTCCAGCCTCTTTTAACTTAGCAATAATCTCTAAATTCTGTTCTTCAGAAAAATAGGCAACTATCATCTGAGCAATCTTAGGGCCAATCTCGTCAATAGCTTCTAATTCTTCTTTATCTGCTGTAATAATCTCATCTATAGTAGCAAAATTCTGCGCCAGCACTTCGGCTACTCGACTGCCCACATACCTAATTCCTAAACCGTATAGCACTTGGTCTAAACTATTATCCCTACTATTTTCTAAAGCATCTAAAACATTCTGACTCGACTTCTCTGCCATGCGCTCTAACTCCACCAAGTCTTCTTTTTTAAGATAGTATAGGTCTGCTACATCCTCAACCAAATCTTGATCCAATAACTGATCGACTAATGCTGGGCCAATACCATCAATGTTCATTGCATCCCGCTGTACAAAATGGAGAATCTCCTCGCGCAATTTAGCCGGACAAGCACCTCCAGTACACCTTTTAGCTGCTTCCCCTTCTAAGCGGACTGCTTTTGCTCCACAGACTGGACAGTGCTCAGGTAAGTCAAACTCTTCTTCACTACCATCTCGTTTCTCTGGTAATACTTCTACTACTTCAGGGATAATATCTCCAGCCTTCTGCACTATAGCCTGATCTCCAACCCGGATATCCTTACGGTCTATTTCATCTTGATTATGGAGATTAGCCCGACTAACTACCGAACCATCTAATAAGATAGGCTCTAAGACGGCTGTCGGTGTTAAAGTTCCTGTTCTCCCAACTGTCACTTCAATATCCTGAATAGTAGTCTCCTTTTGCTGAGCTGGGAACTTATAGGCTATAGCCCAACGCGGATGCTTCGCAGTGGAGCCTAATACTTCTCTTAGCTCTAAATTATTAACCTTAACTACTATGCCATCGATCTCATAATTTAAGTCATCACGCTTCTCAGTCCATCTCTCACAATAGGTAATCACCTCTTCTATATCAGACAAGACCTTCCGCTCCGAATTGATCTTAAAGCCTAAGTCTGCTAAATAATCAAGGCGTTGACTATGTTTACTGAACTCTTTCCCTTCTAGGTAAGCACTATCATAGATAAAGATATCCAAGGGACGATTAGCAGCCACCTTAGGATCTAACTGTCTTAAGGTTCCTGCTGCAGCATTACGCGGATTAGCAAAAGTAGATTTTTCTTCTTCTTCACGCTGCTGATTTAATGCCATAAAATTATCTTTTGGGAAAAATACCTCTCCCCGCACCTCTAAATCAATATCTTGATCCAAATTGAGTGGGATACTACCGACAGTCTTCAGATTATGGGTTACATCTTCCCCTACTTCTCCATTCCCGCGCGTAGCACCCTGCACAAATTTACCATCCTCATAGAGCAGAGAAGCCGATAAACCATCTATCTTTAGTTCAACTACATATTCAATTCCTGAGTTAATATCCTTTTTAATTCGTTCAGCAAAATCCTTTAGTTCTTGAGCAGAAAAAGACTTATCCAGACTCAATAATGGACTATCATGCTCTACCTTTTCAAACTCATCTATTGGCTCTCCCCCAACTCGCTGCGTAGGAGAATCCTCACTTTTTAGCTCTGGATACTCTGCTTCTAGCTCTACTAACTCCTGCATCAATTTATCATACTCTCGATCACTAATCTGAGGTTCATCCTTAACAAAATAATAATAATTATGTTCTCTCAACTCTGTACGTAATTCTTTAACTCTCTCTTTAACTTCATCATTAATATTTGCCATCTATTTCACCTCTATTTTTAGTTTAACCTTTAGATTATCTTTTAATTAATTTAGAGATAGAAATTACAATTCCTCTTTCCGCGTTGATATAATCTATATAAAGTGGCACTTCTGTGCCACTAGCTATGAGCTGTGAGCTGTCAGCAGTCAGCTCAATCAAAGGCAAAGTCAAAAACTAAATTCAAAATCAAAATCTACTAAAAACAAAACAATAATAATCTATTGGCTTAGTTTTGATTTTTTGTTTAGCTTATACGCCTTTGGCTTTGACTATACCCAGACACAGCCTGGTTATAAAAACCGTAAAAACAACATCTGCTAAAAGCTGATAGCTGACAGCTCACAGCTAAAGTTTCACTCAAGAGTGAAACTTTACATAGAAAAAAGCACTGGCATTACCCAGTGCCTGCAGCAAAAAAATATTAAACTACTCTAACTCATTACTTTAGCTAAGTTCTTCCGCAACCCCGCCCCTAACATCTCTTTTACTTTATCTGCATTAATACAGTCACTCTGCTCTTCTTCTTCACAATAACCAATCTCACTTAATCTATCTTCAATTAATTCTGCAATCTCTACTGCAGCTTCTCTTTCATCTGCACCTTCTACTTCTAATATTAATTTATCACCATTCGTTATCTTTAACCACAAAACACCTAAAATACTCTTCAAATTAGCTGTTTTATTCCCTTTAATTAACTTTATAGTAGAGGAAAACCCTTCTGCTTTCTGCACTAATACTGAAACCAAACGGGCATTTAATCTTAAATCATTATTATAGCTTACTTCTTTTTTAATCATCTTTAAACCTCCTTTACTCGCAATAATTCCTATTACTAATGTAGTCATTATAAATAATGATTATTACTTTGTCAACAGCTAATCAACTAAAAAAAATAGTGATTATTCGAGATAAAACAAGGAAAATGACATTTTTTAGCGAAATACGTTACTGCGAGGTTAAACAATTATAAATTATTAATTTAGGAGGGATATTTTATGAAAACTTTAGCATTAGTGTTGGCTGGTGGTCGAGGCACAAGACTAGACATTTTATCGAAACATAGAGCTAAACCTGGAGTTCCATTTGCAGGAAAGTTTAGATTAATTGATTTTGCATTAAGTAACTGTGTTAATTCAGGCATCTATAACGTGGGTGTCATAACTCAGTATTTACCTATGTCCCTTAATAAACATATTGGTATTGGTAAGCCGTGGGATTTAGATAGAAAAGTCGGAGGGGCAACAGTTCTACAACCTTTTAGAGGTAAAGCAGAAACAGGTGGCTGGTATACGGGAACTGCTCATGCAGTCTATAAGAATATGGGCTATATTCGCCGACACAATCCTGATCAAGTAGTTATTCTATCAGGAGATCATGTCTATGAGATGGATTATAGTAAAATGGTAGATTATCATAGAAAGAAGGATGCTCAATTAACAATAGCTGCTCAACCAGTTGATTATGAAGAAGCAAGCCGCTTTGGTATCTTAGATCATAATGATGAAATGCAGATTACAGAGTTTGTAGAAAAGCCAGAAGAACCACCGAGTAATTTAGCATCAATGGGTATCTATGTTTTTGAAACTGATATATTATTGGAAATATTAGAAAAACGTTGTGATGAAGAGAGTTCAGACTTTGGTCATCATATTATTCCACCAATTATCGATAACGGCAGAGCCTTTGCCTATGAATTCGATGATTACTGGAAGGATGTAGGGACTTTAGAAGCATTCTGGAAGACTAATCTAGAATTAACAGATCCTATTCCAGAGTTAAACTTATATGATGAAGATTGGAAGCTGCATACTAGAAGTGAAGAAAAACCATCTGTTAAGTTCGGAGAGAATGGTGGTGCCCAATCTAGTCTAGTATCTAATGGTTCAATCATTAACGGTAAAGTGGAAAATTCCGTTATTAGTCCTGGAGTATTTATCGAAGATGGTGCTGTTGTTAAGGACTCTATTATCTTTAATGATACTACTATTCGCAAGAATACTGTAGTAGATAAGGCAATTATTGATAAGGAAGTAGAGATTGGAGAGAACTGTGAGATTGGTACGGGAGATGATTTAACCCCTAATGAAGAGAAGCCAGAGCTGCTCTCTAATGGGTTAAATGTAATTGCAAAACGCGCTTCCATTCCTGCTAATACGACTATTGCGCGCAACTGCAGGGTATTCTCTTATGTGGAAAAGGATGACTTCAACACCGGGACTGTTCCTAGCGGCAGTACTATCACTTCTGAAAGCGGAGTGCAGATTGTAGAAGGTGATGAAGATAAGGTTAAGGAATTAAATATTTAATCTCTTTACATCTATAGTATAGAAAGTCCACTCCAATTTTAGGGTGGACTTTCTTGTCTAATCTTCTTTTTTCTACTTCACTATACCTTTCACTCCAGTAGTTGATTCTTCAACTACTCTATTATTACCCATACCGCCTGGAATATACTTTTCATTAATAAACCACTTGAATTCAGTTCCTTTAGGCAGTTCCTCTTTACTGAAGATAACTCTCCAAGTTCCATTATCTTCTTTAGTTAATAGATAATCTTCATCTTTTTTTGCCCAGTTATTCATGCCGCCAATTAAATAAGCAGATCTAATATCTTCTGGAGCTATTTCTGCTTCTTCTAAGGATGATTTATGATCAGCGGGATCAAAAGTAAACTGCCAGTGAGTAGCTTCAGCTTCTAAATTAATAATAAATTCATTAGCAGCATCTTTTTGGACTGTAATAGTCTTAGACTTAACACCATAATCGTTAGTCTCTACTTCTAAGGAAGCACTACCTGTCATAATATCTTTAATCTGAACGCGGCTATCTGCATCTACTTTCATTTTCTGGGTTAAGCTGCCATTCAGACTAATCTCAACTGCTGTACCTGCAGGCAGTGGGTCACCATCAGCACCATTGATTGTTAATCCTATATCAGCAGTTGACGCTTCTCCCTCAAAAATTGCCATCTCTCTTTGCTTAAGAGTAACCTCGCTAGAATTTATAGATTCTTCTACTTTACCGCTCTTAGCAAAGACTTTAGTCCAACTGCCAGCAGGTAGAGTATACTTATACTCAGCACCGGGATTATAGACTACAATAATATCGCCCCAGTCTTCATTTAATCCATCCTCTGTCATTGCAATACCATCTAGCTTAGCTACTACTCTATCATCGATTACACTTGATTGAACATATTTATTTATCTCTTCTCGCGTCTCTAATCTGAATGCCTTATGATTCTTTCTTAACTCAATTAAGGCTTGATAATAGTCAAAGACTGACTTATTATGCTGCTTCCACTCCCATTCAACATCATTAATCTCTGTACCCCACATATAGGAGTTATGGGCTTCGTCAGCAAATTCACTGCCGTCATCTTTATAGCGCAGCATCTCATCACCGCCGTGCATAAATGGAACTCCTTGGG
>JAWOFC010000178.1:0-4452 GCA_046482455.1 Halanaerobacter sp.
AATTATATCTTTTCTCTGGTTGACTTCCAAATAAATCTAATTGTTCTCGCTTATCAAATAACACTCTACACCAGCCCCTACGTTATATTTACACATTTCTCATCTAGATTATCAATCATCCAATTCTCATTACTACTAGACCATTCTTCCTCAGGTATTAAAAAATCAAGCCTTGAATATAATTTCTGAAACTCTTCTTTTTCCTGTAGAATCTTTTCTTTATAAAACCATTTTCCTATCTTTAATAAGGCTGTAATATTCTCTTGGTTTAACTGACCCAATCTCTGTCTTTTAAGTACAAGCGAATCTTTGAATCTCTTTTTCTTCTGTCTTAATTTTTCTTTTTCTTCTTCTAATAGTTTAATTTCATTATTCAACTTATTCACTACTTCATTATAACCTTCCTTTAAACCACCGATTCTAGTCTTTAACTGTCCACAAGTCTGCAAATTATTAATTACTAAAGTTAAGTACTTCTTTATTTTAGACGTCAGACATTCATCATGCTCTAAAATAATTTGAGGATATTTATTAACTACTAAACAGCCTAAAGAAAGAAATAAGTTCTTTATATCGCAATCACTGATTTTGATTTTTCTATATTTATCAACATTTTTCATAAAATATACCAGCCCCTAAATCCAAGGTGTAAAAACATAATTCAACACTAAATTATAAATACCTGCAAAATAAAAAAATTAAACTCAAAGCAGGTGTTAGTACCAAATAACAAGAACTTGTAATGTAGAATGATTACTGTCTAACAATAGGAGTGATAAATATGAATAATAAAATTAATATTCCTGTAACATTAAAACAGTATAACCTAGATACTAATAAAATGTCAACCACTATACCTAAAAAAGAAGCTAAAAATTTAGTTCAAAATCTATCTATAAAATCAATATTACAAAGCCTATCACTCTCAGTCAATAAGACTAATCAAAATATTGTCTCAGAACTATTAAATCATGATCTACCATTAAATAAAGAGTTGATTTCAGATTTAAATGATTTCATCTCTAATTTAGCAAACCAAGATAGTTTAGAAACTAAAGTTAAAATTGCTTTATTGCTCAAAAAAATAGATATGCCGCTTAATAAAAAGTTTTATAATTTTTTCAAGAATCATCTTCTTTCAAAAACTGACTTAAAGGATAATATCAAAGAATTAATCCAACAACTCAGTAATAATAATCTCTTTAAAGAACAAAATGGAATCCAAATTAAAGAAAACAATAACTTCCCTAAAACTTTAGAAAACTTTATAGAACAAGAGACTACAGTTCATAACCCAAAAAAATCCGATTCATCTTTAAAGATTAATCATCTTCAAAGCAGTTCAACACTATCCAAAACTAAGTTAAATGAAATACTTAATAAATTAGACTTAGCTCCAACAAAAGAGAATAGAGCTATTATTAAAATATTATTTGATTATAAGTTAAAGATCAATAAAGACAACTGGCAGAAATTGAAGAACCTTAATCAAACTAATCAAAATCTAACGGAACCAAATAAACAGCTATTAACAGAACTAGCCTTTGCAGAAAAATTGGATCTAAGTAGTCAAAACTTATTTAAAGAGATTAATTTTAATCCTCAAACTAAATTAGAAGACAGTCTTTTAAAATTAGGAAAACTCTTAATCACTCAAAATACTGAGCAAGAAAATATTAACCTAACTAAGCTAACTACTAAGATTAAAAATTTAATCACCAAAGAACCAGAACTATTATTGAAATTAAAAGAAAATTTTCCCAAGAATAATTTCAACAAATTAGCTACTAAATTAGATTTAACAAAAAATGAACAGAATAATACTCTCCAAAAAGGATTAAGAAAGGAACTCTTAGATACTATTATTAGTGCAAATAATCTTGAGCTTAATTCTATAAAACAGAGTATTAATAAACTGAATTTAGAAAATGACAAACAGTTAGTAAAATTTCTATTTCGACTATCAGAAGACGCATCTTCAGAAAAATTACAAGAGAAAACAGAAGATTTAACTAAGCAATTATTAAACCTAAAAACAGTTAACTATGAAACGGAAAATACTCTCTTATTCTTGCCTGTACTGTTTAAGGAAAATCTAGAATTAGCTCAAATCAAGTTTAAGCAAAAAAGAAATAAAGAGCATACAGAAGATAATTCCTTCAAATTTGCTTTTAAAGTAGATACAGAAAAACTAGGTGCCCTTGAAGTTAAAGTTAAGATTAAAAATGAACAATTAAAAATCCTCTTTTTAGTTGAAAGTTCTAGCAGTAAAGAAGTAATTGATAAAAATTTAGATTCACTACAGAAAGCATTTCAAGACCATGATTATACTATTAACTATTTAGAGTGTAAATTACAGCATAATAAAGATAAAGAAGAACAAGAAGAACAATCACTAACAGCTATTGATTATACTATTTAAGGGAGGCTAACTCTATGAGCTCTAAAAAAGATAAAAAGAATTTAGAAATACCGGAAGCTGCTGCTCTAAAATACAATATAGAAAAAGATAATGCTCCTAATCTAATTGCTAAGGGCAAGGGTGAACTTGCTAAAAAGATAATCTCCCAAGCTGAAGAAAACAATATCCCCATCCAAGAAGATGAAGATATAGTTGAGGTCTTATTACAACTAGAATTAGGAGCTGAAATTCCTGAAGAGTTATACCAGGCAGTAGCTGAAATATTAAGCTTTATCTTTGAAGTTGAAGATCTAGCTTAAACTTCTTGCTGATAATAATTGCAGTACTTCTGTAATTTACAGTCTTCACACTGCGGACTTCGTGCCTTACATGTTTCCCGACCGTGGAAGATCAACCAATGATGGGCCAAAGACCATTTATCGCGCGGAAGAAGATCCATTAATTGCTCTTCTACTTCTGCTACTTTTTCACTATCAGCTAAACCTAAGCGATTAGAAACCCTAAATACATGAGTATCAACAGCAATAGCATCTTCTCCAAAAGCACAGCTGCTGACTACATTAGCCGTTTTACGTCCTACACCTGATAGTTTCATTAACTCTTTACGCTCTCGCGGGACTTGTCCATCATAATCTTCAATTAATTTATGACAAGTCTGGACTAAATACTTACTCTTATTTCTATAAAGACCTAAGCCCTGAATATGAGGCTCTAATTCCTTTGGAGTTAATTCAGCAAAGTCAGCTGGTTGCTTAAATTTTTTAAACAGCTCTTTAGTAACTTTATTGACCTGTTTATCCGTCGTTTGGGCTGATAAGATAACTGCTATCAATAACTGAAAATTATCCTCATATTCTAGAGCAGTCTCTGGATTAGGATATAGCTCCTCTAAAGTATCTAGTATTTCTTCTACTTCTGCTTTACTCTTCTGTGTCATCACTAAAACTTCTCCATTAGATTAGCCATCTCTAAAGCTCCCACTGCTGCTTCCCAACCTTTATTACCTGCTTTAGTTCCTGCCCGTTCAATTGCTTGCTCAATTGTATCTGTCGTAATTACACCAAACATAACAGGTAGATCTGTATCTAAACCAACTTTAGCTACTCCCTTAGAGACTTCAGCACATACATAATCAAAATGAGGTGTATCACCTCTAATAACTGCACCTAAACAGATTACTGCATCATACTTATCACTCTTAGCCATCTTTTGAGCAGTTAATGGAATTTCAAAAGCCCCCGGCACCCAAGCCACTTCTACATCCTCTTCTGCTACTCCATGGCGTTTTAAAGAATCTAAAGCTCCGGTTAATAATTTTTGTGAAATAAACTCATTGAACCTACCGATTACAATCCCGAAATTCAATCCTTCACCAACTAATTCACCTTCATAGACTTGATTAATATTTTCCAGTTTTATATTCCCCCTAGTCAGATTTAATTAATCATTTAATACTGAATTTTTTATTTTTTCTCTAATTGTTACACTTGTTTTTACTTAAACTTAAGCTTATATCTTTTCATTGATTTTAATGATTTTGAATTTTACTCTTTACTAATCACTCTTTACTCTTTATTTTCTCTTCCTACGAGTTTTCTAAGATACAGAAAACTCTTCGTGTAACCCTTTTCGCTCTACTTATATCATATTAAGTGCGTATTATATATACAACTTACTGTACTTATTGCCTACTTTCTACTGCTTTGTCTTTACTTAAACTTATTCCTTTAAAATACCATCATCAAGCAGATGCCCCATCTTCTCTTTTTTAGTCTCTAAATAATCTTTATTCACTTGATTAGCTTCTATTTGATGCGGCACTCTTTCAGTTATTTCTAGCCCATATCCTTCTAAACCCACAATTTTTTTCGGATTATTAGTCATTAAACGAATTGTAGTTAATCCTAAATCGACTAAAATCTGAGCTCCTACTCCATAATCTCTCATATCTTCTTCAAAACCTAGTTCTAAATTTGCTTCCACAGTATCTTTACCTTCATCTTGTAATTGATAGGCCTTCAATTTATTAG
>JAWOFC010000216.1:0-5502 GCA_046482455.1 Halanaerobacter sp.
CCGATACCTCTTCTAGAGAAGAAGCCTGCTCTTGTGTCCGCTGTGATAGATCTTGATTGCCTTCAGCAATCTCATCTGAAGCATTGGTCACATTCATAGCTGACTGTTTGACCCTTGTCATAGCATCATTTAAAGAATTAATAGTATTATTTAAATCTCTCGCCATCATTCCTAATTCATCATTGGAACTAACTTCCGTCTGCACATCTAAATTATTCTCAGATACTTTAGCTAATGTCTCTTGTACTCTTTTAATCGGCTGTACAATAATACCGCGAATTAATAAGAAACTAATTACAACAGCTGCTATTATTACAATACCTAAGACAATTAGAATATTTCTCAATAATTTATCAACTGGCTCCATAATCTCTGCTTCATCTATTTCAGCTAACATAACCCAGTCCATGCCTTGAATATCAATTGGAGTATAAGCACTAAAGACATCTACTCCGCGGTAATCCTTAACAATCTCTACTCCTTCTCCACCATTCAAAGCCTTTTGTACCGCTGCTGTATCAACTTCCCTCTCTAAGATAGTACTCTTTTCACTAAAACGGGAATCAGAGCGCATTAATTCATCTGAACCGACTAAATACGTCTCTCCACTCTCCCCCATACCTGTATTCTTCTGCATAATATCATTGACTTCATCTACAGGAACCTGTAGAGCCACTACTCCTAAAACTTCTCCCGTCTCATCCGATTTAATCGGTGCTGCAACAAAAGAAGCCGCTTCTCCGCTTGCTTCATAGTAAGCAAAATCTGTTAAAGCAACACTACTTTTAGCACTTCGATAGGCATTAGCTAAACCTGAATCACTATAAGGACCTGACTCCAAATTAGTCCCATAATCACTCTCTTTTGCCTCGGTATAGATTACATTACCCTGCTTATCAATTAAAAAGATATCATACCATTGATGCTCATTCTTAAACTTATCCAGATCATGTCCTACCGTTTCACCAAACTCCTTATACTCAGAACTATCTATTCCCTTTTCAAAGGCCTCAGCAAAATCCTCTACATTATTTTCTACTGTTTTTAGCTCCGCTACAATCTTAATATTTTCAATTAGTCCATCATAATAAGATTCAACCTGATCCTGCTTTAATTCTCGAACTGCTGTTAATTCTTTTTCTATCTCTTCGACTAATGCAGTTGAAGACTGCCTATAACTAAGATAACCAGTAATCCCTACTCCCAATAGTATAACAATCACGAAGGCTACTGTTAACTTAACTCCTATACTCCAATTCTTCCAGTTCAAATTCATAGTTATCCCTCCCTTATTTTTAAGTTCTAAATTTAACTAAACAGACTTCATTCCCTAGCTGATTATAGCAAATTTCATCGACAATCTTAGCTGTAATTACAATGCCCCTTCCTCTATCATGCTTTTCTCGCCCTTCATCTTCATATAAGCCCCTCTCAAAACAGCTCTGATAATCAAAACCAGAACCTTGGTCAATAATCAATACTCTGCAGTATTCGTCCGTAATACTTATTTTAATCTTTACTTTCTTATCATCAGCAAATTTATTGCCGTGTTCAATAGCATTAATCAACATTTCATGAACCGCCATCTTCATTAAATTTGCTTCTTCCAATGAATCAACCAAAAACTTCATTATTTCTTCTTCCAGACCAACTAATTCATCAAAATCGCTCTGTATTTCATACTGCTCATAAATTTCAGGATGGCGTTCAACAACCATAAAAGTAACATCATCTTTTGTAGTGCTATTTGATTTGAATTCAAAGAAGTCTCTTCTAATTACATCTTTTAATATTTCTGGGGCTAAATAATAATAGTTTTTCAACAACTCCTCTACTCTATTGCTACCATAATAACCAGAATCGTTACTCTCTTCAACTAACCCATCTGTACTTAAAAATATTTTCTCTCCTGCTTCCAAATAATACTCTTCTTCATCAAATCTCATTAATTCTTTGTTAATCGCTGTAGAGATAGGTAACTCACCATTATTTAACTTAGTCAAGTCTCCTTTCTCATTAATAATATAGGGCACTATTTGAGACCCAGCATTACTATATAATAATTTTTCTTCGGTGAGATCAATTAAAACAATCTGGAGACATAAGAAATAATCATCAGGAAAGCCTTCCTTTAAATAACTGTTAAAAACAGACTTCATTATCTCTTGAGGAGATGACTTATTACCTAATGATAAAGATAAAAATTCATTCTGAATATATTCTTCTTTTGATCTACCATTATAGTTATAACTAGTAACCAAATTATTTATTTTCTCTTTAACTGATATATTCAATAAAGCTCCATCTAAACCATGACCACTCACATCTGCTAAATAGAGTAGTATCTTATCATTGACTAGTTGATAATTATAAAAATCACCCCCTAATTCTTGGGCTGGATGATAATAAGCCGCCCCAGTAATCTCGCTTTTTTCAAAATGATTGGCAGGTAAAAAATTCTGATGCAGTTTATGAGCTTGATTAATATTTTCATTCAAACGATTATAAGCTTGATTTAACTCTTTTTCTTTATCTTTCTTAGCTGTAATATCAATTAAAGAAACAATTGCCCACTCTTTTTCTGACAAGCTATTTCTTTTAATCAATACATCTTTAATATTACCTTCTTTACCTTTTATCTGTCCTTCATACTTATGGCTCTCGATTCTATTTAGATTATAATTTCCACTAATACTTTTAGACTCTGATTCCTCTAAGACTAATAAGTCTAATATCCCTTTAGTCTCTAATTCTTTCTTAGAATAATTAGAGATCTTCTCCATCTCATTATTAGCTAATTCAATCTCATTAGATTTATTGACTATCACCATTGCCACTCCTGCATTTTCAAATAAAAACTGATACTCTCTCTCCTTTTTTCTTAACTTCTGCTTCATATCAGCTAATTTTTCTTCCATCCGAATATCTTTAAATATTTCCTTGATTATAGCAGGCAATAATCTGATTAGACTTTGGTCTTTAACTAAATAATCTTTAGCTCCTGCTTTCATCATCTGTACTGCTAACTTCTGATCCCCATTAGCAGTTATAATAATGAAAGGAGGTAACTCTCGATTATTTTGATAAATTAAATCTTCTATTGTGCCATCAGGTAATTTATAATCTAATATTAATAGGTCAAATTCTTGTTGCTGTAATAATTTCTGCCCTTGACTTATCGTCTCAGCAACTTTGCAATTATAATCTAAATCTTTTAATTCCTTGATAATTAATTGGTTTAAAGTTTTATCATCTTCGATAATTAGAATAGTTTTATATTTATTTGTAGAATTACTACTCATATTAATCAGCTCCACTATTAAATTTAAATCATTTAGATTACCTCATTACTTAACTCTAGAAATTATTTTCTTAGGAATCTTAGTTAGCGAAAGTATCTTATCGACTGCTCCAATATCAATTGCCTTCTTAGGCATCCCAAAAATAGTAGCACTCTTCTCCGATTCTGCTATTGTATAACCCCTCTTCTCTTTAATCTCTTTTAGACCTTGAGCACCATCACTTCCCATACCAGTTAATAAAACCCCTATTGTATTATGCTTAACAGTCTGGGCCAAAGACTTAAAAGTAACATCAACCGCAGGCCGCTGATGATTAACCTTTGCTCCATTGTCCAGGCCAACATAGTAATTAGAACCTTTCTTATTAATCTTTACATGTTGATCTCCAGGAGCTAAAAGTGCTTGACCAGCTTTAATCTTATCTCCTGCTTCTGCCTCTTTAACATCCACTTTTGCTACTCTATCTAAAGTATTGGCAAAGGAGTGGGTGAACTCTTTTGGCATATGCTGCACAATAACTATCCCGGGACAATTTGCAGGTAGAAAAGGCATCAAGTTTTTTAATGCCTTGACTCCGCCCGTAGAAGCTCCAATTCCAATCACATATTTATCATTCAACTTCTGCTTTGCTTTAGATTCATTTTTACTGCTTTTTTTAGCTTTTAATGGTCGTTTGCTCTTTAAATTCTTCTTAATCTTTTTGACCTTAACTCCTGCAGCAAGTTTGACTTTTCTAATCACTTCTCTAGCAAACTTTTTCTTACTCTCTTCTTTCTGCAGGTTACTCTTGGCTACAAAATCAACTGCTCCATACTCTAAAGCCTTAATTGTTTCATTACTACCCTGTTTAGTTAGACTACTAATCATAACTACTGGCAGAGGATAGGTCGCCATTAACTTCTTTAAAAATTTCAGTCCTGACATCTTAGGCATCTCAACATCTAATGTAATTACATCAGGATCCTTCTTCTTTATCTTTTTAACTGCTTGATATGGATCACCAGCGGCGCCTATAACTTCGATCCCGTTACTGCTTTCTAAAATTTCTTTTAATAGATTCCTCACTACTGCTGAATCATCAACAATTAAAACTTCTATCTTTTTAGCCATAAGAATCAACCTTTCATTTCTAGAAGACTTACTTTTGTTATTTATTCCGTTTAACTATTATTCTTCAACTGATTATCTAATTCAAATTGGCTCACTATATCAAACATTTCTTTTGCTTCCGAATTTAATGCTTCACTAGAACTAGCTATCTCTTCCACCATTGAAGCATTCTGCTGAGTTACTTGATCTAACTCTGAAATTGCTCCTTGGATTTCACCAGCTGCTGTAGACTGTTCTTCCATTGCCGATGCAATCTCAGAAATTGCTTGGGAAGTAGTTCGACTATTTTCAATGATTTCATCTAAAGAATCTCCAGTCTCTTCGACTAATTCATTACTATCCTCAATCTGATCAATAATTGTGCTAATTAAATCCTCAATCTCATCAGCTGATTCAGCCGTCCGACTAGCTAAGTTTCTAACTTCAGCTGCTACAACAGCAAATCCTTTGCCGTGTTCTCCAGCTCTTGCCGCTTCTACTGCAGCATTCAGAGCTAATAAGTTAGTCTGGAAGGCTATATCGTTGACTGTTGTAATTATTTCTGCTATCTCCTGACTGCTAGATGTCATCTCATCCATTGAATCTTTAGTCTCGTCTATAACGTCTACTCCTTGACGCACAGCCTGCATAGTCTCATCAGATAGATCATCAGCCTGCTCAGAATTATTGGCTACTTCTTGAATTGAAGAAGCAATCTCTTCAATTGTAGCAGATACCTCCTCAAGCGAAGATGCCTGCTCTTCAGTACGAGCCGATAGATCTTGATTACCATCAGCTATCTCATCAGAGCCATTATTCACCGACTGGCTAGAAACTTTAATCCGATAAACTATATCATGCAATTTATTAATAAATTGATTGAACCAATAGGCTAAATCACCTATTTCATCATTATTAGAGACCTCAATTTGACGCGTTAGATCGCCCCCACTCTCTGCTAAATCTTTAAGAAAATCTACCACTTGATTAATCGGTTTAGTAATACTGCGATTGATTAACAACGCAATAATCATACCAATTATCAAAGACGCACCAGTTAAAATAACTATCATTTGGTATGTATTATTTAGTTCCTGGTCTGCCTTAGTTA
>JAWOFC010000106.1:0-3347 GCA_046482455.1 Halanaerobacter sp.
TTATTACTATCCTTTGTGCGAAAAAATAAGGACGAGCAGGCAGTGATTGGAGAAGGAGAATTGGGTACAGTGCGAGTTACTATTGAAGCGATTAATAATTTTGTGCAGGATGTAGTAGCTGCAGAAGCAAATACTGCTAATACGAAATCTAGAGTTGAAGTAACTGAAGAGGGTTTAGATATAATCTTAAATTTAACTGTCTATGACCAAGTAAAAGTACCTAATTTAGCCCAACAGATCCAGAAAAAAGTTAAATCAGAAATAGAAGAGGCAATTGGAGCCCAAGTTGCTGGAGTTGAAGTGTTAATTAAAGCGATTGAAAAACCGAAGCAGAGAAATAAAAAATTGCGATTAGATTAAAAATGAGGTGTATATAAAATGGCTAACTGGGATGACTTATCTGAAATCATAGGGTTATTACATAATTATAAAGGGCGGATTAGTGGTTTAATGATTGGATTAATAAGTTCTATATTAATTATTCAGTTTGGTATTATCCCAGCTATATTTATTATGACCTGTATGGGAATTGGTTATTATTTAGGTTTTCGCTATGATAACCGGCAAGATTTGAAGGATGTTATAAATGATATTTTTTCACCTCATAAATAAAGAGTTAGGGATAATTCAGACCACCTAGAAGGTGGTTTTTTCATTTGATTTAGTCTTTGAGAATTGATAATATATTATATTAATAGTTCTGCTTAAAATTGTTTAGACTATTAGAAAATGATCGGTTAAATTTGAACGGAGCACCTGAAAATTAACATAGGTTTTCAGGCTTAGATTTTGATTATAATTGTCAATTCTAAATTCTCAATTGTCAATTAATTTGGGGGTGTGAAGAAACTCAGTTGTCTGTGAAGCATTGTAATGACAGGTATGAATTTAGCTGAGAGCACTAAAATTAAAAAGGGGAGTGGTAATAATGAAAGAAGATATTACAAGACATCAAGCACGAGAGATTGCTGTGCAGTTTCTCTATCAGATGGATATTAATCAAAATAGCATAGAAGATAATTTAGCAAACTTAAAAGAAGAGTATCCTGAGTTGAATCTAAAGGATAGCTTTGTGATTGATTTAATCTATGGTGTAAATGAAGAATTAGCTGAGATTGATAAGAAGGTAGATGATAATGTGAAGAACTGGAAGATTAAGCGTATGGCGAAGGTTGATAGAAATATTATTAGATTAGCCCTCTATGAAATGTTATATCAAAGTGATATTCCTCCAGCAGTCTCAATTGATGAAGCAGTAGAATTAGCTAAGAGCTTTAGTAATAAAAAGTCAGCTAAATTTGTGAATGGAGTTTTAGGGCGTTTAGTTGATGAATTGGAGTTAAAAGAAGATGAATAAAGAATTGATTTTAGGGATTGATACCAGTAATTATACCACTTCTGCTGCTTTAATGAGTCGAGATGGTGAATTAATTGCTCACAAGAGAGTTAGATTAGAAGTTAAGAAGGGTAAAAGAGGTCTGCGCCAATCAAAGGCAGTCTTTCAGCATGTTAATAAGCTGCCTGAGATTATTAATGAAGTAATTGCTGGTCATCAAGATCAGTTGGCTGAAGTAGTTGTTAGTAGTAGACCAAGGGATAAAGAGGGCTCGTATATGCCGGTCTTTAGAGTTGGTGAGGGCCAAGCTGAGACTTTGGCCCAGGTCTTGGAGATCCCTTTGACTAAGGTCTCTCATCAGGCTGGACATTTAATGGCTGGTTTATGGTCGAATAATCTTAATGATGTGGAGCGTTTTTTGGCCCTTCATCTATCCGGCGGTACTTCAGAATTATTATCTGTGCATCAGAATAGGGAGTCTAGCTTTGAGATTCAGAAGATAGGCGGTAGTCAAGATATAACTGCAGGACAATTTATAGATCGAGTAGGAGTGAAATTAGGTTTATCCTTTCCAGCTGGTCCGGGTTTAGAAGAACTAGCGCAAAAGGGAGAAGAGAATGCTCTTGATCTTCCTTATTCAGTACAAGGATTAGAAGTCAGTTTTTCAGGGCCTTGCTCAGCAGCAATGCGCAAGATTGAAGCAGGGGCGAGAAAAGAGGATATTGCTATAGGAGTACAGCAATCAATTGCTAACTCTTTAATTGAAATGTTATCCCAAGCAGTTAAAGAGTATGACTGTCAGGATATTTTATTAGTCGGCGGTGTGATGGCTAATCAATATCTTAGAGATAAATTAAAGGAGAATCTGGGAAATAAAATTTTAGGGGCTAAACTGTATTTTGCTCCCCCTCGCTGGAGCAGCGACAACGCCGTGGGAACCACAGCACTACGCACAATGCTCTAATACCTAGCCCCGTCACTAGGCAACCAAGCAAAGAACATAAGCGATGTCATTAAGCCACGAGGGGTTTTTGCACTTTAAAACTCCGAGGGGAGTAACTTAGGATAAGTACTAGAACTTGCCTAATGCTCTTGGCCCCGTCACTAGGCAACCAAGCAAAGAACATAAGCGATGTCATTAAGCCACGAGGGGTTTTTGCTTATAATTCTTTAAACTCCTTCTTGTTTCTATAGCCTGCAATTATTTTTTGAGCTCTCTCATCATCGATCTTCATATTGATTGTCTGTTTACGCTGCATATTTTCTTTAAATACATTCTTAGTATTAGGGCACTGGCAGAGAAAAGAATAAAAATCAATAAACTTTTTTGTACCTGATTCTAGTTCCAATTTAATAACTGTACCGCAACTTCTTTCATTAGTTTCAGGATCTATAAGATCAAAGAACTGTTTAATCATTTTTACCATAAGAGAACCCCCTTTAATTAGCTATGAGCTGTCAGCCGTCAGCATCAGCTGTAAGCTAAAAGAAAAAGTCACAAGATAAAAGCAGTGATTAGCAATAAGCAGTGATCAGTAATGAGTAAATAGTAATCAGCTAAAAGCATAGAGTCAAAAGAGTAAAAGCAGTAATCAGTAAGTAGTAATGAGTAAAAGCAGTCATGAGTAATGAGCTAAAAGCATAAAATCAAAAGATTAAAACAATAATCAGTAAGTAGTAAAGAGTAAAAAGCAGTCATGAGTAATGAGTAATGAGTCATGAGCTAAAAGCATAGAGTCAAAAGAGTAAAAGCAGTGATCAGTAAGTAGTAATGAGTAAAAGCAGTAATGAGTAATGAGTCATGAGCTAAAAGCATAAAATCAAAAGATTAAAACAATAATCAGTAAGTAGTAAAGAGTAAAAGCAGTGATGAGTAAAAAGTAAAGAGCTAAAAGCCTGGAATTAATCTTTAAATTCATATTTTTAACTGTTTTTTTACTGATCACTGATTACTAATTACTTTTTTCTATGCACTGATTACTTTCATGTGCTACATTGAAATCATTTCATA
>JAWOFC010000278.1:0-4025 GCA_046482455.1 Halanaerobacter sp.
GGCAGTTAAAGTAACTATTTCATCATGATGCTTAAATTCAATCTCACTACCTGCTATTAAACTATAGGTTACTTCATCTTCCTTAACTTCAACTTCGATCCTGCGCTCTTTAAAAGTAATTCTAAATTTATAACTATCCCATTCTTCAGGTAGATAAGGAGCAAAGCTTAATGCTCCATCATAGACTCTCATTCCTGCAAAACCATTCACCACAGACATCCACGTCCCAGCCATGGCAGCAGTATGCACTCCATGCTGCGAATTATTATGATAGTTATCCAAATCCATACGTGCTGTCTCCATAAAATACTCATAAGCTTCTTCATAATAGCCAATTTCTGCCGCTACTATGCTGTGAATACAGCTTGATAGAGATGAATCATGCGTCGTTACTGCCTCATAATAGTCAAAATCTCTCTTCTTCTCCTCTAAACTGAACTGATCTCCTAATAGGAAGAGGGCCAATACTAAGTCAGCCTGCTTAGAAACTTGATAGCGATAGATAACCAATGGATGATAATTCAACAAGAGAGGATAGTCTTCTGCAGGAGTATTAGCAAAATCCCAGACCTCTTTCTCTAAGAATGAATCATCCTGTTTATGAATTCCTTGCTCTTCATCATAGGGAAGATACATCTTATCTGCTGCTTCCTTCCAAGCCTGTACCTCATCTGCACTTAAAGATATTTTCTCCTTTACAGCCTGATATTCCTCAGGCGCATCTTCTTTTAATTCTTCTGCCACCTGATAAGCATAGTTCAAATTAACTTGGGCCATAGCATTAGTATAATAATTATTATTCACAAGAGCAGTATACTCATCGGGACCTGTCACTTCATTAATACAGAATTGATTATCTTTAGCAGCAATATAGTCTCCCACATCATTCCATAATCTAGCAGTTTCAAATAAAATCTCTGCTCCATAGTCTAACAAGAACTGATCATCTCCAGTTACTTCTACATACTGTTTTAGAGCATAAGCAATATCTGCATTAATATGATACTGAGCTGTCCCAGCTGGGAAATAAGCCGAACACTCTTCTCCGGCAATCGTCCTCCACGGATATAAGGCTCCTTTTTGATGACCCATAGTCCGCGCCCTCTCGCGCGCCTTATCTAAGGTATTATACCTAAATTCCAATAATTTGCGGCTAATCTCTGGTTTTAAATAGAGAAAGAAAGGTAAACTATAAATCTCTGTATCCCAAAAGTAATGTCCTTCATATCCTTCACCAGTTACACCTTTCGCAGCAATGTTAGTCTGCCCATCCCTGCCTACTGACTGCAGTAGATGAAACTGATTAAATCTTAAACCCTGCTGTAACCTATCAGCACCCTCAATCTCAACATTGGCCTGCTCCCAAAACTCGTCTAAATAATCCTGCTGCTCTTTTTTTAGCTCCCAAAATCCTTTTTCTGACCCTAAATCCAAGCTATTTTGCACTCCATCAACTAACTTAACATTCTCATAATCACGGCTCGTATAGTAACTAATATACTTAGTTAAATTAGTCTTTATCCCCTCGTTAGCTTGAATAATATATTCTTCTTCTATCTTCTGCTCTGGAGTATTTCTTTCAACTTGATAAGTGTCTGCAGTCTCTAATTCATTCTTTATCCCACAGACCAGATCAAAGCCTGCATTAGCTACCTGCTGTTTGACAGCTAAGAAATCATCTTCAATAATTTTTTCTTTTAGATTAAGAACTTGTCCTGCTAAATCACCACTTACCCGCGGATCATCTTCACATTCATAATTAGTCACTGCTGCATCTAAAGCTGAGATAAGAGAGACTTCGCCACTAAAATTAAGCGGTATTATTTGATAATTGATTGCAGCCAGATGTTGATTAGTAAAAGAAACTAGCCTTTCAATCTTAATTTCAACCCTCTTGCCCTGCGGCGACTCCCAAATCATCTCTCTTGTTAACAGTCCTTTTTTCAGGTTTAAACGCCGTTGATAATCTATCACTTCTCCCCTTAAGAGATCGAACTCCTCATCACCAAGATATAACTTAACAATCTTACTATCTGTTACATTGAGCATAGTCTCAGTAGACTGAGCATAACCAAACTGTTCCTCACTGTAATGCAGAGGACTCTTTTCATAAAAACCATTTAAATAAATACCTTCTAATGATGTCTCATCAGGGCCAAAATAGCCTTCTTCAAAGTTACCTCGCATACCAATATAACCGTTGCCTAAGGCAAATATAGTCTCATCACGGTAATTACTCTCTATATCAAATTCCGTTTCTATAATCTGCCATGGATCTATCTCATAGATAATTTCATTTGCCAATCCTTCCATAAAAACACCCCGCTTCTAAACCAATAGTAGCTTTGTTTAGACAGAATCTCGAATCAATAATTCTAAATCTAATACTTTATGATATTCAAGATCATCTTCTCCGTTAATTACCTTAATTAAACTCTCTACTGCCTCTTCTCCTAGCTCATAAGCTGGCTGACGTACAGTAGTTAAAGTAGGTTCTATAAAAGCTCCTAAATCTATCCCATCAAAGCCCATCACTGCACATTCATCAGGCACTTTTATTCCTTGCTCTTTTATAGCTCGCATAGCTCCAATAGCCATTGCATCACTAACCACAAATACAGCGCTAAAAGAATTATCTCTAGCTAATAATTCTTGCATCTTTTCATAACCACTATCACGCGTGAATTTTCCTCTAATTATTAAATTCTCATCAAAGTCAATCTTATGCTCTTCTAAAGCCTGCTTATAACCTTTCAGCCTTAATCTACTGGCAACAAACTCATTAGGACCAGTTATACAGGCAATCTTTTCATATCCTTGCTTAATTAAATATGTTACTGCTTCATAGGCTCCTCCTACATTATCTCCATCCACCCAACATACATTCTCTCTTTCTTCTAAAGGTCGACCTAAAAAGACGAATGGTAAATTCTCTTCTTGAAAGTAATCAATCCTAAAGTCATCTACCCGTGGATTAACTACAATCACACCATCTAATTGATTAAAATTAATCCCTTCTTCATATAACTCTCGTTTATCTTTATCACTTACCGTTGGCAGCGATAAGCTGTAATTATATTGGGCTGCTGTATTACCCACCCCATGTAAAAATTCTAAAAAGAAAGGGTCAGTAATATCACGAGGGGGACCAGGGATCATTAATCCTATAGTATGAGATAAATCCCGGGCCAATCCTTGGGCCACAGTATGTGGTTTATAATCATACTTGTGCACTAATTTCATCACTTTCCGCCTCGTATCCTCACTAACATATGAATCATTATTAATTACTCGCGAAACAGTTGCCTTCGAAACACCTGCCTCTTGAGCAATATCCTTCATTGTGACAGACATATAATCCCCCCCACCAGTAATTAATTGATAATTGAGAATTGAAATCGAATACGTGAAACCAAAATTATTATATATCAAATTCAACACTTTTATGCGGTTGTAAAGTTTTAGTTCTACCCTTTACATTTATAATAAGCTCTTCTTTCCCTTCAGAATCTATTTCCACCGTAAATCTATCAGAACTAATATTTATTATCAATGATTTCCCTTGATATTGCAAGTTAAATTTAATTTTTTCCCATTCCTCTGGTAAAGTAGAAGAAAATCTTAACTCTTCACTATCAATTTCTAAACCAGCAAAGCCTTGCACAATCATCTTCCACGCTGCACCACAGGCTGCTGTATGAATACCGCCAATAAAGGTACCACCGTGGATTGCTTTATTAGTATTGTAAAGGTCTACAGTACAAGATTCCATAAAGTAATCATAAGCATCATCTAAATAACCTACTTTACTAGCTACAATTGCATGAGCAGAAGGACTTAAAGAGGAACCATGCTCACAGCGCGGTTCATAGTAATCATAATTAGCCTGCATAACTTCTTCACTGAATCTATCCTGCATACTAAACAGCTGTAATAAGTCTGCTTGTTTAGTCACTTGAGTCCTAGTAGCTACTCCTACCGGCCAACCTAAATATTCATGCGGGTCTTGCAGTCGACTCTCAACT
>JAWOFC010000300.1:0-3561 GCA_046482455.1 Halanaerobacter sp.
TTAGAAGCTTCTGTAATATACATATTAAAGTCTTCTAATAAGTATGAAAGAAAATAAAAATAAAAAAAGCAAGGTTTTTTTGTTTTCTTGTAGAAGGATTAGTATATAGATAAAAAATCTATTGTATATATATCTATTATTTAAATAAGGAGGAATCAAAATTAAATGAAAGCTGAATATATTAATCCTATTTTTAATGCTACTCAAAGTATCTTAACAGATATGTTAGATGTTGAAATGGATCGAGGCGAACTGACAGTCAAAGATAAAAACTTTATAGGAGAAAAGGTTAATGCTTCAATTGGAGTTACAGGAGATTTGGAAGGATTTGTTTACTTTAGTATGACTGAGGATACTGCCTTGCAGATAGTTAAAAAAATGTCAGGTATGGAAATAGAGGAATTTGGCGATCTAGCAAGTTCTGCTATTGGAGAGTTAGCCAATATTATTACTGGTAATTCGATTACTAATTTGAATGAGCAAGGATTTGAATGCAATATTACTCCTCCCTCAATTACAGTTGGGGATAATTTACAGATCTCAGCTGGTCCTGGTCAATTCTTATCAATCCCACTCCATACAGCGATAGGAGACTTTATGATAAATGTTTCCCTTGAAAAGTCATAAAATTACTAGACCAGGGCCAAAACCCTGGTCTTTGCTTTAGCGTATTCACTTAATTATATCATAAATTAATGGACCTTCTTCAGGCATCTTTGTGCCAATCTTATAAGCGCCTTTGATCTTTTTTGCTGCCTCTTTTAAATTACTTTCATCATTATAACTTAAAGAAGCAAGTTTTGCTCCTTCTTCTACTCTATCTCCTACTTTCTTAGCTAATTTAATCCCGACTGCTAAATCTATTGCTTCTTCTTTTGTCTCTCGACCTGCTCCTAATAACATAGCACTTAAGCCAACATCTTTAGCCTTAATCTTCTCTACATAACCTGACTGCTGAGCCTTAATTATTAATTCATTTTCAGCTTGGGGTAATAAATTATAATCATCAACAACTTCACTATTACCCCCCTGGAGAGCAATCATTTCTGCAAATTTATTTAAAGCCCTTCCCTCCTTAAGTACTGTAGATACCTTCTCCTCTGCTTCTTCTCTAGTCTCTACTTGCTCAGCTAAGCACAGCATCTCTACAGCAAGGCTACGACAGAGATTAGTTAAATCCTCTGGTCCCTCTCCTTTTAAAACAGCTATTGCTTCTTCTACTTCCAAACTATTACCCACTGATTGACCAAGGGGTTGATTCATGTCAGAAATTATAGCTGTTACATCCCTGCCCACTTCTTCTCCTATCTCAACCATTCTTTGAGCTAACTTTAAAGCACCTTGATAAGTCTTCATAAATGCCCCATCGCCAGTCTTAACATCTAAAATAATCCCCTCCGCCCCTGAGGCAATCTTCTTACTCATAATACTACTAGCAATTAAGGGCATAGAATCTACAGTAGCAGTTACATCACGTAAGGCATATAACTTTTTATCTGCTGGCGCCAAGTTACCTGTCTGACCGGCCACTGCTGCTCCAATCTGATTAACATTTGCAATAAAATTTTCAGTGCTTAAAGCAGTCTCAAAGCCTGGGATAGCCTCTAACTTATCAACTGTTCCGCCCGTATGACCTAAACCCCGCCCTGACATTTTAGCAACTGGGATACCACAAGCAGCTACTAAAGGAACTAAAATTAAAGTAGTTGTATCGCCTACTCCGCCAGTACTATGCTTATCTACTTTCTTACCCTGAATCTCACTTACGTCTACGGTCTCCCCTGATTGAGCCATTACTTCTGTTAAGGCAGCAGTCTCTTCTTTATTCATTCCCTGAAAATAGACTGCCATTGCCCAAGCAGACAGCTGATAATCAGGAATTTGGCCCTTAGTATAGCCATTAATCAAATATTCTATCTCCTTAGAACTTAATCTTCCACCTTCTTTTTTAGTCTCAATAATATCATTAACCCTCATCCTCTCACCACCTTTTAGCTATCAATTTTTAATTCCCTTCCAAAGCTGCTGCCATTTCCTGTACCCGCAACTGAGAAGATATCAGCTATAGTTGCTGCTAAATCTGCAAAGGTCTCTCTTGTACCTAAATCGACTCCGCTCTGGGCTCCATAGACTAATAATGGCACGTACTCTCTAGTATGATCAGTCCCTTGATAAGTTGGATCACAGCCGTGGTCAGCTGTCAATATCAAAAGATCATCATCATTTAAGCTCTCCATAATCTCTGGTAATCTCTGATCAAAGTCCTTTAATGCTTCTGCATAGCCTGCAGGATTTCTGCGGTGACCGTACTTTTGATCAAAATCAACTAAGTTACTAAAGATTACACCTTCATTATCTCCTCTAAGATAATTTAGAGTCTTATCAACACCATCCATATTATCCTTAGTATGCTGAGCAGCAGTGATACCTTGTCCAGCAAAAATATTCTCAATCTTCCCCACTGCTAAGACATCTTTGCCAGCTTCTTTTAAACTATCTAAGACTGTCTTCTGCGGCGGTGTTAAAGAAAAATCCTTCCGATTAGCAGTTCTTGTAAGCTCTCCTAACTCTCCTACAAAAGGTCGCGCTATAACTCGAGCTACAGCATGTTCTCCTTGCAGAATCTCTCTTGCTTTCTTACAGATTTCATAGAGCTCATCAACAGGGATTACTTCTTCATGGGCAGCAACTTGAAAGACACTATCAGCCGAAGTATAGACAATCGGTTTGCCAGTCTTAAAATGCTCTGCCCCTAATTCTTCAATAATCACTGTGCCTGAAGCCGCCTTATTCCCCAAACTTTCTCTCCCAATTGCTTCATGAAACTCATCCATCACTTCCTTAGGAAATCCATGTGGATAAGTAGGAAAGGACTCTTCTGAAACTAAACCCGCTAGTTCCCAGTGTCCAGTTGTCGTATCCTTACCATGCGACTTTTCTTTCATCCGACCAAAAGAAGCTAAAGGCTCTTGTACTTTATCAATACCTTTAATATCTACAATATTTCCTAAACCTAATCGTTCTAAGTTAGGCAGCTTTAATCCATTTAACTCTTTAGCTATATGTGGTAGAGTAGCAGCACCTTGATCACCAAACTCATCTGCATCAGGTAGATAACCAATCCCTACACTATCTAAAACAATAATATTTACCCGCTTAATCTGAGCCATATTAACACCTCCAAAATTAATTGAGAATTTAGAATTGAGAATTGAAAATTAAATTCAAACCCATAAAATTAAAATATTTTCTTTATCTTAACAGAGTCTCATAAGAGCATTTGACTTATCTTTTGACTTTGTGCCTTTAATTTTATTTTTGCTTTTGACTTAGCCTTAGACTTAAACTTAGACTTAAACTTAGACTTCTTACTGCTAATTAAACTACGCAATCTATATGCTGAGCTTTTTGCCTATTTGTTACTGACAGCTGACGTCTGATAGCTCACAGCTTATTACTACTTATTCTGCAACTAAGATAAAACTCCTGCTTAAACCCCGAGCAAGCTGCTAAATAAACTGATTAGCAATGGTGTTAAGTAAACTTCTATAACTGCAGCTG
>JAWOFC010000306.1:0-6926 GCA_046482455.1 Halanaerobacter sp.
CCAAATCTACTGCATGCTCTGTTCCCTGCGAATCAAAAGATTCAAATGAAGTCGACCATGTCTCATCTTCTTCAGCACTAGCATTTAAATTACCAGCATAACTTACTTCATCAGTTGCCTGCGCCGGCATCGACTCTTTAAAGGTCATATCTTCTAATTCACCATTTGTATCGACTTCACCATTCTCATCAGCCTGCCAGCCTTTAACTCGATAGCCAGTAGACGAATTAACTAAATAGCCATCTTTATCTTTAGACAGAGAACCAGCTTTAGTATAGCGGCGGCTATTACCATTATTAACTACAAAGAAACCGCTACCTTCTACAGCTAAATCTGAATTACGACCTGTAGACTGCAGACTACCTTGACCCATATCTTTATCTATACTACCTAAAGTCGTACCTAATCCAATCTGCTGTGGGTTCGTTCCTCCCCTTCCCCCTTGCGGAGCAGTAGCACCTTGAATCATCTGGCTAAACATTGTTTTAAAAGTAGCTCGACTATTTTTATAGCCAGTTGTATTTACATTAGAAATATTATTACTAACAATATCCATCTTATCCATATGAGCTTTCATTCCCGAAACTCCAGAATACATTGAACGTAACATAAACAAACCTCCTGTTTTTAGTTTACAATTTAGAATGAATAGTTAATAGTTCAACAATAAAGAAATTCTGTCTTATAAATTTATATTTTAAATCTTCTCTTTTGATTTTAGCTTTTAACTACAAACTATACACTATCAACTATTAACTATATTTTACGGTCGCTTCTATCAGTCCACGACCTTTGACCTCCCGTTCTGGGTCCAGTCAAATTTTTATTTCATCATTACTGCACTATCAATATTAGTCACAACTTTACTATCCATGCTATTTTGATTCATTGCAGTGATTACAGTATCATTCTCCACACTGACAATATAGGCATTATCTCCTGTCATAACTAAAGATTCTTTAGCTCCTTTATCTTTTGCTTGTGTAACTGCTTCTTCTAACTTAGTTAAATCATTTTGAGCTAAATTAATATCTCGTGACTTCAGTCTCTCTTTAGCATGCTTGGAAAACTTTAACTTATTACTCTTCAATTCATTTTCTAATAAGCTTCTAAAATCAGATTCCTGTGCTCTATTATTCGAACTCTCTTTTTTCTGGACATTAGGATTGGAAACTAATGGTTGATTGGAATATATTTTGGTCATGAGCAATCACTCCCCAGCCATAATCTGCTGGATATTGGCTAATGGATACTGTTTACCATTGATCGTAACCATTGTTTCATCCTCAGTCACATTAGCTCTTTCAATCTCTCCTACAATATTCTGTCCTGTATCAGAATTCAACACTTCAACTTCTTTGCCCACCAGACTACCTGCTTGTGATATCTTCTGAAACTTTAAGAAATCATTCATATTTGAATTCATATTATTCATCTGCTCTAGGGAACTAAATTGTGCCATTTGGCTCACAAACTCTTTATTATCCATTGGTTCAAGTGGGTTTTGATTCTTTAATTGTGTGGTTAATAGATTTAAAAATTCATCTTTACCCATACTATCATTTACAGCATCAGATACTTCATCAGATTCATCTGTATCAGTAGCACCTTCACTTGCTTGAGATAATGGTTCCTGATCCTGTGATGACTGGTAAACTTGCTGTAGACTCACCATTTACAACCCCCCCTTTATTAGGCCATATAATCAACTTTATCATCAACAATCTCCATCTCTTCTTCTCCACTTTCAACCTCCGTAATTAATGACTGCCCTTCCCCTTCAAGGCTAAATTTATTCATTTTATTTCTTTCCTGCTGTTGTCGAAAGAGAAACTCCTGTTGAGAACTACTATTATCTTCAGTTGCTCCTTCTCCTTGATAACCAACAGATACATCAAACTGATCGATTTCAATCCCCTTATCTGCTAAAGCAGACTTTAGTCTGGTCAAATTACCATTCAACAACTCTTTAACGCCATTACTTTCAGCTAATACCTTAGCAGTCACTGCACCATCTTCTACTCCTACTTTCATTTGAATCTTCCCTAAAAATTCTGGTTCCAACTGCATAGTTACCTTATTACCTTCTTTTATAGCACTAAAGTTAACCTTGTTATTCATCTGCTCTAAAATATTCTGGAAATTCAATGTCTTAGCAGCCATCGACTTAGTAGTAGATTCTTGAGTAAAGACTTTAGCATCAGTATTAAATTGACCTAAATTAAAATCACTCAAATTAAAATTACCACTATCATTCTTCTTAGTTACTGTCTTTAGGTCAACATTTTGCTGCTTTGAACTTAAATCTTTTAGATTTATACTCTCTTTTTTAAGCAGTTTCTCTCCTATTTCTTTTCCTAAGTCTTTCAAATTGACCTGAGATAAGCTCGATTCTTTCTTTGCTTTAGCATTCTTCTGTTTCTGGTTTAACTCAGCTAGATTAAACTGACTTAATATCTTCTGTTTACTTAAATTTTGACTATTCTCAGAATTAGTGCTAGATTGAACTACTTTAGCATTTGTCTTTTGGAATAATCTCTTTAAATCATCTAAAGAATCTTTAAGACTACTCTTTAATTCAGCTTCTGCTTTTGCATCTCCTTCTTTACTCTGCTGCATCTGGTCTGACAGCAACTTCTCCTGCATAGATTCCAACTCTTTGAGCAAAGACTTGAATTTTTTGCTCTCGTCTCCATTGAAAGCATTAACTAGTTTCTCTAACTTCTCTTGATTAGCAGTAATTGATTTCATTAATTTCTCAATCTGCTCTTTATTAAGCATGTCCTTCTCTGACTTAACTTCAGTTTCTCCTGACTTAAGCTTAGCTTCTTCTAACTGCTGACTCAGTTTCTCTAGCATTTTGGTCAGATTAGCCAACAAGGCCTCTAAATCCTTATCAGATAGTTCTTCTAAATCTTCAGATAAGAGCTTCTTTACTCTATCTAGTTCCTCTTCAGAGATAATCCCTTTCTCTTTCAATTTAGATTCAAGTTTATCGCTTTTAGTTTTTCGCTCTTCTATCCTACTAGTCTGTTCTTCATTTCGCACTTGCTTATCTGCTTCATTTTGCTGCTTTCTCTCATTGACTTTGTTTTCTTCTTCTGAACTATCAGATCTAGTCGGTTGACTCTTTTGCTTAGCTCTATCTTCTCGAGCTATACCATCAGAGCTACTCTCTTGGTTTCTACTGCTAGATTGACTCTTCTGATTTCGATTATTAGTTTGATACTGCTGCTTTCTAGTCTGTTCTTGTTGTAATGAAGATATGAAATCACTACTACTTTTTGAACTAGTCTGTCTTCGGCTTTCTGTACTAAACTGTCTTTTTAACTGATTTAAATTAGATAGATTAAAAGATGTCATCTCAGCCGGCACGATCTATCACCTCCTTTCAAAATACTATAGATATATAGTAAATAGTAATGAGTAATCAGCTAAACCTAAAACATAAATTCAAAACCTAGATTTATCACTAAGGTATCTTTTATTAAAATCATCTTATGCTGGTCGTTTTGCTTATTCCGCGCCTCTTACTTGACCTGAAACTTCAGCTGCTAGTTCAGTCGGCATCTGATTTAGAATTTCTGCTGCTACATCGCTCTCTATTTCATTTAAAATATCCACAGTTAATTCTATTCTCAAATTTTCTAATACCTCTGCTGCCCGAGCAGGCTCCATTTCATTATAAATGCTTGCTAATTTATCAACCTTTTTTTGATACTCTTCCTCACTCTGTTCCTGTTCTGCTAATTGAGATTCTAAATCTTCTACTTCCTCTTCTAAATCAGCAATCTCATCTTCCCTATTCTCCAACTCTCTCTTTAACTCTTCATTCTCATTTTGAGCTGCAGATAATTTGTCATTTGCCTCATTCAGCTCTGTTTGCAATCTATCATTGTCTTCTTTCAAACCAAGATATTCATTCACTACAGGCATCTTATTCACCTGTTTTAATGCTTGCTCTTGTAGCATTTCAAATGTATAAACACCAGTTACATCTAATAAGAATAGTGAAGCTCCAATAAATAGTATTAATAATATTAATCCAAGAAATAATTTCTTCATCCTTAATTCTCCTTAATTTAGATTATAGAACCTGATGATTTATCTTGTTTATGATTATAATTATTAGTTGCTACTTCATCATTTTGCTTTCGTTCCTCTTGTAAGAACTCTTCCCAATGCTCTTTAGCCTGTCTCTCTTTTAATTTGGCTAGCTTCTTTTTTTCTTTTAATTTGGCTAATAAACGTTCTTGACAGTCTTCTATCTTTTCGCGCCAATGGTTCATCTCTAATTTAATCTCTTCAATCTCATCATACAAATAGCCTATATAATTACGATATTTAACTACAGTAGTTGAATTTATTCCTTCTTCTTGCTCACTAGCCAATTTCTGCTGCCATTTATTTTTATCCGCCTTCTTTTCTTCTAATTTATCTTGCAGTTCATTATAATTTTTTCTCAATCTCATAAGTTCTTTTTGAATATTCTTCTCTTCTTGCTTTCTTAAATCTAATATGGATTCTAGACGGAACTCAAATTTTTTCATTCAGATCACTCTCCAGAAAAAATATCAATTAATTGCCCTACTGTCTCTTCGTAACGACTCTGTTCCTTAACTCCTTGACGCAAGAAGTCATAAACTTGATCTAATTTAGATAATGCATAATCCAAATCAGGGTCACTACCCTCTTCATAAGCTCCAATATTAACTAAATCCTTTGATTCTTCATAAGTTGCTAACGTTTCTCTTAATTGATTGGCAGCTTCTTGATGTTCATCAGTAATTATATCATTCATCACACGGCTAACACTCTCTAAGATATCAATTGCTGGATAATGATTTTGAGAAGCTAAATCCCTTGATAAGACAATATGACCATCTAAGATTCCTCGTACAGCATCAGCAATCGGTTCTGTCATATCATCCCCTTCAACTAAGACTGTATAAAGACCTGTAATTGTTCCCTTCTCACTAGTTCCTGAGCGCTCCATCAACTTAGGTAACTTTGCAAAGACTGAAGGTGTATAACCCCTTGTTGCCGGCGGTTCTCCAGCAGCTAGTCCCACTTCTCGCTGCGCCATAGCAAATCTTGTTACTGAATCCATCATCAACATCACATCATTACCTAAGTCTCTAAAATATTCAGCGATCGTAGTAGCTACAAAAGCCCCTTTAGCTCTTACTAAGGCAGGCTGGTCAGAGGTAGCTACTACAACTACAGATTTCTTAAGTCCCTCTTCTCCTAAGCTCTCTTCAATAAATTCTCTCACCTCTCGACCACGTTCTCCAATCAAAGCAATTACATTAACATCAGCACTAGTATTTCTTGCTATCATACCTAATAAGGTACTCTTTCCTACACCACTTCCTGAAAAGATTCCCAGTCTCTGCCCTTTTCCACAGGTTAATAAGCCATCTAAACTTCTAATCCCTAAAGGAAGCGGTTCAGTTATTCTATCACGCTCTAAAGGATCGGGAGGACTATTATCTACTGTATACTCTGCTGCATTATCAGTTCTAAATTCAAAGTTAGTCATCGGTTCTCCTAAACCGTTCAATACTTCACCTAATAATTGCTCACTCACTTTAATCCTTAAAGATTCCCCAGTCGAAAAGACCTTACATCCTGGGCCAATACCGCTCATTTCTCCTAAAGGCATCAGCAGTACCCCATCTTCTTTAAAACCTACCACTTCTGCCTGCACAACTTCAGACTCAAAACGCGGCTCTACTAAACAGATCTCTCCTACATGAACATTATTTGGCCCAGCTGATTCAATAATTAAACCAACTACTCGCTTCACTTTGCCAAATTCTTGGATAGAAGATAGAGAATCAATCCTTTGGTATATTTGGCTTAAATTCAAAAATGAATTACCCATCTTTTGTCACTTCCAATAGCTCGTCCTCTATCTTTTCTAGTTGGGTAGAGACAGTAGCATCAAGACCACCAAAATCAGTCTCAATTATTACTCCATTATCTTTAATCTCTTCATCAGCAATTACTTTAATCTCTTCAATATAACCAGTCTTAATGATTAAATCTTCCTTGATTTCTTGCAGTAATTCTAAATTCTCAGGTTTAACCCTCAGCTTTACGTTCTCTCCCTCTTCTAATAACTTCAATTTCTTCTTTATCATATTTTCTAAAACAGTCTTATCTAACCTTAATCTCTGAGCTACAATCTTTTCACTAATCACAATCGCTAATTCTACTAAATCCGCCTTCATATCTTCTTCCCGCAGTTCCATACTCTGCTGAAAATCAGTAACTGCTTCTTCTAATCCTCCCAATAGATCTCTACACTGATTTTTAATCTCTTCTTTTCCTTCTGCTCGACCTTCCTTTTGCCCCTCTTTTAGACCTTCTTGATAGCCATCTTCCTTAGCTTGATTAAACACCTCTTCTCTTTCTCTCTCTATTTCTTGGCGGGCTTCTTCTTTGATCTCTTGTGCCTCTTTTTTTGCTTTAGCAATTATCTCTTCTGCTTCTTCTTGGGCTTGACTTATAATCTTATCTTTTTCTTCTTTTAGTTCACTCTCTTTTTCTGCTTCATCTGCAAGCTTAAAATTAGAATTATCAAGTTTAACCTTCTCGCCAGACTTAACCTGGTTTGATTTGATAACATTAGACAATCATCTCATCCTCTCCACCACGGTTAATAACAATTTCTCCCGATTCTTCTAATCTTCTGATCTCATTTACAATCTTTTGTTGGGCTTCTTCTACATCACTAATCCGCACAGGTCCTAAATACTCTATATTCTCCTTTAACATTTCAGCAGCACGACCGGACTGATTACTAAAGATCTTCTCACTCACTTCATCACTAGCTGTCTTTAAAGCTAAGGCTAAATCATCAGTATCTACTTGGCGCAATAAAGCCTGAATATCACGGTCAGTTAATAAAGTAACATCTT
>JAWOFC010000251.1:0-8673 GCA_046482455.1 Halanaerobacter sp.
AATTTTACAGCTAACTTTACTGTCTGCGGTACATCTAAATGATAACTCTCCAGAGCTTCTAAATTAGAAAATAGTTCTTTTGGAGTTCCTGTTAATACAATCTTGCCTTCTTCCATTACTATTATTTTATCTGCCTTAATTACTTCATTCATAAAATGAGTGATATGAATGACTGTCATATTTAAATCTGCGCTTAATTGATGAACGGTAGATAAGACTTTCTTCCTTCCCACTGGGTCTAACATAGCAGTAGGCTCATCTAAGACAAGACAGTCCGGCTGCATAGCCAAAACACCAGCGATTGCTACTCGCTGCTTTTGACCACCTGATAGATTATGTGGGGCAGCACGTTTAAAATCTTCCATCTCAACTATAGAGAGGGCATTATCTACTCGTTGGCGAATCTTAGATGAATCTAAGCCTAAATTTTCAGGGCCAAAAGCTACATCCTCCTCTACGATATTAGCTACTAATTGATTATCAGGATTTTGAAAGACCATCCCAATCTTACGTCTAATATCCCAGATTTCATCTTCATTAGTTGTAGAATGTCCAGCTACTGTAACTGAACCCTGACTAGGAGTTAATAATCCATTTAGCATCTTAGCTAAAGTTGATTTACCAGAGCCATTATGTCCTACAACTGCTACAAACTCTCCTGGTTCAATATCTAAATTAACATCCTCTAAAACCCATTCCTGTTCTCTCTCATACCTATGATATAAACTACTGATCTCTATTAGCGGCATCTTATCACCAACCTAATACAAAAAACAGCCATACGTACTAGACAATTATCGTCTAGTATTAACTGCTAGCATGGCTGTTTAAAAAGTAAATAATTTTATTGTCTAAAATTATTCCACTAATTCTAAAATTGCCATTGGGGCTCCATCTCCCCGACGCTGTCCAGTTTTAAGAATTCTAGTATATCCACCTGGACGGTCAGCAAACCGTGGGCCAAGATCATCAAATAATATATCTACAGCTTCAGAATCCTGTAGCTTACTCATAACCTGACGACGAGCATGGTCTGTTCCTTTTTTAGCTTTTGTAATTAACTTTTCAGCAAAGCTTCTAGCTTCTTTAGCTTTAGGCTCAGTTGTCTCAATACTTTCATTCTTAAATAAAGCAACAGCTAGATTAACAAATAAAGCCTTACGAGGCGAACTCTTTCTTCCTAGCTTTCTTTGGGCCATAATTATCCCTCCTTTAGCAAAAAATATCTATTTTACAGTTCAGGCTGTTTCAAAGTCAGATCTAATTCTGCTAACTTAGCCTTAATCTCTTGTAAAGACTTCTTACCTAAATTTCTAATCTGCATTAACTCTTCTTCTGTAGTATTAACTAGTTCTTCTACTGTATCTAAGCCAGCTCTCTTTAAACAGTTAGACGATCTAACAGATAGGTCTAACTCTTCAATTGTAGTATCTAAGATTTCATTCTTTTCTTCCTCTTCTTTTTCAATCATAATATCTACTTCATTAACTTCTTCATTTAAGTTCAAGAAAAGATCTAAATGTTCTTCTAATACTCGAGCAGCTAAGCTAATCGAATCTTCGGGAGTAATACTTCCATCAGTAGTTACCTCAAGAGTTAACTTATCTAAATTACTTCTATTGCCAACTCTAGTATCTTCAACGTTAAAATTAACTTTTTTCATAGGAGAAAAAGAAGAATCAATTGGAACCTCTCCAATCACTCGTCCTTCTTCATCTTTGTTTTCTTCAGCAACTACATAACCGCGTCCTCTTTCTACAGTAGCCTCTAGGTGAAAATCAGCCTCTTCAGACAAAGTTGCAATCTGCAAATCAGGATTTAAAATTTCTACATTACCACTTACAGTAAAGTCATCAGCAGTAACAGTCTTTTCACCACTAACATCAATACGAAGCTTCTGTGCTTCAGCCCCTTCTTCCATCTTAATAATCAAATCTTTTAAATTTAAAATTATATCCGCTACATCCTCTACAACACCTGGAATAGTATCAAATTCATGTTTGACACCATCGATTTTAACAGCAGATACAGCTGCACCAGGTAAGGAGGATAACATAATACGGCGTAAAGAATTTCCTAATGTTGTCCCATACCCTCTCTCTAGCGGACTAATTACAAATTTACCATAAGTGTCATCTGATTCAATACGCTCAATTTGCGGCTTTTCAATCTCTATCATATAATTTTAGTCCTCCTTTTAATGAGGCAAATTTAAACACACTACTTGCAAACCATTTAACCTCCAACAATATTATCTAGAATAGAACTCTACAATTAACTGTTCTTGAATTGGAAGATCAATATCTTCTCTCACTGGAGCTCCTAATACTTTACCTTCTAATTGATCAAGGTTAGTCTCTAACCAAGACGGTGCCTCTTGAGCTTCATTAAATTCAACAACCTCTTCCATCCTCTTCATATCTTTACTGCTATCCTTAACTTCAATTTTATCTCCCGTTTTTACTTGATAAGATGGAATATCAAGTCGACGATCATTAACTCTAATATGTCCATGTCTTACAAGCTGTCGAGCTTCATTTCTAGATGTAGCAAAACCAAGTCTATAGACAACATTATCTAATCTACTCTCTAAAATTTCTAAAAACTTTTCACCAGTTACACTTGGCTGATGTTCGGCAGTTGCAAAATAATTTCTAAACTGACTCTCTAAGACACCATAAATTCTCTTAACCTTTTGCTTCTCTCTTAACTGTACTCCAAATTCAGATAGATTTCTGCGGCGACCCTGTCCATGTTCTCCTGGAGCATAAGGACGACGTTCCATAGCACATTTGTCAGTATAACATCTTTCACCTTTTAAAAATAATTTTTCGCCTTCTCGTCGACATAATCGACAAACAGGTCCGTTATATCTTGCCATATCTTAATTTACACCTCCATAAGTTATTAACAAAGTTATACTCTGCGACGCTTAGGTGGACGACAACCATTATGTGGAATAGGAGTTACATCTTGAATAGATGCTACTTCTAATCCTGCTGCTTGTAAAGCTCTAATAGCTGCTTCTCGTCCAGAGCCCGGTCCCTTAACAAAAACTTCAACTTCTTTCAAACCACGATTCATTGCTATTTGAGCTGCATCATCCGCTGCAACCTGCGCTGCATAAGGAGTTCCTTTTCTCGAACCCTTAAAACCCAATTTCCCTGCACTTGCCCAGGAGATTGTATTTCCTTTTCTATCAGTTAAAGTTACAATCGTATTATTAAAAGTAGATTTGATATGCGCTTGACCATTCTGTACTTTCAACTTTTTCTTCTTCTTTGCCATAATGACCCTCCTTTATTAGCTAAATATTTAATACTCTAAACAGAACTTCTCGGTCCCTTTCTAGTTCGAGCATTACTTCTTGTTCTCTGACCTCGCACAGGCAACCCTTTCTTATGACGTCTTCCTCTATAACAACCAATATCTTTTAAACGCTTGATATTAGCTTGCACTTCACGTCTAAGTTCACCCTCTACCATATAATTATCATCAATAATCTGTCGTAACTCGGCTATTTCTCCTTCAGTTAAGTCCTTAATTCTCGTACTTGGATCAATTCCAACTTCTTCTACTATATCTTGAGCAGAAGAACGACCAATTCCATAAATATAAGTCAATCCAATCTCAAGTTTTTTGTTCTTAGGTAGATCTACACCTTCAATACGTGCCATCAATTACACCTCCTACAATAATTTACAGTTTACAACTGACTTTTGACTTCTTTTGATTTTTAACTCTTCACTATCTACTCTTAACTATTGACTGTACTTAACCCTGTCGTTGTTTATGCTTTGGATTCTCACAGATAACGTATACTTTTCCTTTGCGACGAACAACCTTACATTTATCACAAATTGGTTTTACAGATGGTCGAACTTTCATACTAACCCTCCTTTTTAATTCTTACAATTAGGAATCATGACGATAGGTGATTCGACCACGACTCAAATCATAAGGAGACATTTCAACTGTTACTTTATCTCCCGGTAAAATCTTAATAAAGTTCATTCTCATCTTACCAGAAACATGTGCTAAAACTTCATGATCATTCTCTAACTCAACTTTAAATTTAGCATTTGGCAAAGTCTCGACAACAGTACCTTCCGCTTCAATAGGCTCTTCTTTTGCCATAAGTTTATTTCAACCCCCTTTACAAGGTTAGAAATTTAAACACCTCAATATACTATTTTATCACAAATAATATATTTTATACAATTAAATTTCCGATAAATTCTCTTTAATCTCTGTAAAAACTTCATCTAAGCCCTGCTGACCATCTATGATTACTAATAAATCTTGCTCTTCATAATAATCAACTACTGCCGCAGTCTTATCATAATAGACCTCTAATCTTTCCTTAATTGTGTCTGGAGTATCATCATCACGTTGATATAATTCTCCCCCACATTTATCACAGACTCTTTCTTCTTGCGGTGGATTAAAATCAACATGATAAGTAGCACCACAGTCACTACAGATTCTTCGTCCTGACAATCGCTTAACGACTTCATCACTACTCACCTTAATATTTAGAGCAGCATCCAATTCATAATCTAAATCACTTAAGATTTGACTTAGAGCCTCCGCCTGATTTACTGTACGTGGAAAACCATCTAAGATGAATCCCTCTTGACAGTCAGATTCAGCCAATCTCTCCTTTACAATTCCATTAGTAACTTTATCAGGAACCAACTTCCCTGCATCGATATACTCTTTAGCTTTCTGCCCAAGTTCTGTTTCTTCTTTAATTGCCTTTCTAAAAATATCTCCAGTTGAGATATGCGGTATCTCATACTCTTCCTCTAAACGAGCAGCCTGTGTTCCTTTTCCTGCTCCTGGTGGACCAAGCAGCACTAATTTCATCTATATCACTCCTTAATTTATTCCATAAATCCTTCATAGTGACGAGATAGTAAATAAGTTTCAACTTGCTGCATTGTTCTTAAAGCAACACCAATTACAATTAACAATGCTGTCCCACCAAATCGCGCTTCAATACCAGTTAAGCCAATTACGAAGTTTGGCAGTACCGCAACTCCAGCCAAAAAGATTGCTCCTGCTAAAGTAATTCTGGTTAGAATCTTATCTAAATATTCAGCAGTCGGTCGACCTGGTCGACGTCCTGGAACAAATCCACCCTTCTGTTTCATATTATCTGCTATTTCAATCGGATTAAATTGAATTGCAGTATAAAAATAAGTAAAGAATATAATCATTAACGCAAACAAAACAATATATAATGGTTCACCAGGAGTCAGGGCATTAGATATAGCCTGAGCCCAATCCTGTTGAATAAACTGAGCAATAGTTGCTGGAAATAATAAGACTGATGATGCAAAGATTACTGGAATTACACCAGCCTGATTAACTTTCATTGGAATATGAGTGGAACGTCCCCCATATACCTTTCTACCCACAACTCTTTTAGAGTATTGAACAGGCACTTTACGCTTTCCTTGTTGGATATATATAACTACAGCTATAACTACTACCGCAATTGCAGCAAATAATATAACATTGAAAATGTTAATTGCTCCTGCTTGTAACTTATCAAAAGTATTCATTACTGCTGTTGGAAAACGTGAGATAATAGAAGCAAAGATAATGATTGAGATCCCATTACCAATTCCTTTATCAGTTATCTGTTCTCCTAACCACATTAAAAAGATTGTTCCAGCAGTTAAAGTAATAACAATTGTAGCTAAGTTAAAAAAGCTACTATTTGCAATTGCTCCAGTATTTTTAATCATCATTGTAATTCCTGTACCTTGAATCAAACCCAAAACGACTGTAGCATACCGAGTATATTTAGTAATTATCTTCTTACCTTCTTGACCTTGCTTAGATAGTTCTTCTAATTTAGGAATGACTACCGTTAATAACTGCATCACAATTGAGGCAGTTATATACGGACTGATACTCATTGCAAAAATGGTAAATCTACTTAATGCACCACCGGAGAACATATTCAAAAATCCTAAGACACCACTACCCTGAAAAAACTGCTGCAATTTAGAAGGGTCAATCCCAGGTACTGGAATATGAGCCCCTACTCTATAAACAGCAATCATTGCTAAGACAAACAGAATCTTATTTCTTAACTCTTCTACCTTCCAAGCATTTTTTAACGCTGATAACATTTTATTAAATCACCTCTGCTTTCCCTCCAGCAGATTCAATCTTCTCCACTGCAGATTGGCTATATTGATGAGCTTTCACAGTTAAAGATTTTTCTAATTCTCCATCACCTAAAACTTTAACCCCATCTTTTATTTGTTTAACTAAACCAGCATCTTTCAAATCTGCAATAGTTACTTCATCTCCATCTTCAAAACGATTTAAATCTTTTACGTTCACAACTGAGTATTCTGTCTTAAACTTTGCATTAGAAAATCCACGTTTTGGAAAACGCTTAAAGAAAGGAGTTTGACCTCCTTCAAATCCAGGTCTTGTACCCCCACCCGAGCGAGCATTCTGTCCCTTATGACCTCGCCCCGAAGTCTTTCCTTTGCCAGATCCAATACCGCGTCCTTTTCTTTTACGATCAGTTTTAGCTCCTTCAGCTGGTTGTAAATTGTGTAAATCCATTTAAATTCACCTCCTAAGATTAAATTATAAAAGATTAGCCTAATAATTCTTCGACTGATTTTCCTCTTAGCTCTGCAACTTTTTCAGCATTTTTAATATTATCTAAACCGGCAATAGCTGCTTTAACTACATTCAATGGATTATCTGTTCCTAAAGATTTAGTTAAGACATCATTAATTCCTGCTAATTCAACAACAGCACGAACTGGCCCACCAGCAATTACTCCTGTACCTTTAGAAGCAGGCTTTAAAAGAACTCGACCAGCTCCAAAGACTCCCGTAATCTCATGTGGAATAGTAGTATCTTCTAATGGTACTTTAATTAAATTCTTCTTTGCTGCAGCAATCCCTTTATTAATTGAATCAGCAACTTCATTAGCTTTTCCAATTGCTGTTCCTACATGTCCATTCTTATCTCCAACTACTACTAAAGTACTAAAGCTAAACCGACGTCCACCTTTAACTACTTTAGCAACACGACTAATATCAACTACCCGTTCTTCTAATTCTAAATCACTGGGATCAATAATATTTCTTGGCATTCCTTCCCCTCCTTATAATTAAAATTCTAAACCATTTTCTCGTGCAGCTTCAGCTAAGGCCTTAATACGACCATGATAATCAAAACCTCCGCGGTCAAAAACAACTTTTTCAATGCCTTTATCCAAAGCCCGCTTAGCAAGATACTCTCCTACTACTTCAGCAGCTTCCTTATTACTACTAACTTCTATTTCATCTTTTATTTCTGTATCTACAGTCGAAGCAGATGTTAAAGTCTGCTCTGCAAAGTCATCAATAATCTGAGCATAAATGTGTTTATTACTGCGATAAACATTTAGACGAGGTCTATCAGGCTTACCGACAACTTTATTTCTAACTCTATTATGTCTTCTATCTCGTGCCTCTTTTTTACTTAAATCAGCCATTATTGTAATCCCTCCTTCGTCAATTAACTAGTTTTTCCTTCTTTACGTCTAATACGTTCATCAGCATATTTAATCCCTTTACCATTATAAGGTTCAGGCTTTCTAATCTGTCTAATATCAGCAGCGACCTGTCCTACTAACTGCTTATCTATTCCTGTAACAATGATATTCCCATCCTCTACATTGAATTCAATATTTCCTTCTGGTTCAACAACCACTGGATGAGAATAGCCGGCTTGAATTTCTAACTTATTACCCTGCTTAACAGCACGGTATCCAACACCATTAATCTCTAATTTCTTTTTAAATCCAGTAGTTACTCCTTCAACCATATTAACAATTAAACTTCTTGTTAAACCATGAGAAGACTTATCAGCTTTAGATTCAGTTGGACGATTAACAACAACTTGATCATCATCTACTTTGATATCCATTCTTGGGTTTAAATCTTGCGTTAAACTTCCTTTTGGACCTTCAACTGTTAGCACATTATCTTCTGTAATCGAAACATCTACCTTTTCCGGAATTTCAACTGGCAAATGACCAACTCTAGACATAAAAGTCACCCCCTTCAATATTTTTTAACTTACCATACGTAGCAAAGAACTTCTCCACCGATACCATTTTTTCTAGCTTCTTTATCCGTCATTACACCTTGTGATGTAGAAATAACTGCAACACCTAAACCACCTAGTACTTTAGGTAATTCATCTTTATCAGCATAAACTCTTAATCCCGGCTTACTAATTCTTTTCAAACCAGTAATTACATCTTCTTCATTAGAGCCATACTTTAAGAATAATTTTAATTTACCTTGAGCACCATCATCATATCGGTCATATCCTTTAATAAATCCTTCATCAGCTAACAGTTCAGCAATTGCCTCTTTTACATTAGAAGCAGGAATAGTTACTTTATCTTTAGAAAGTTGCGTAGCATTTCTAATTCTCGTTAACATATCAGCTATTGGGTCAGTCATAAAACCTTACCTCCTTTCAAATTATAACACAAATTTATTATTACCAGCTTGCTTTTTTAACACCAGGTAATTTTCCTTCATGAGCTAATTCTCTAAAACAAATTCTGCACAATTCAAATCTTCTTATTACACCAGTCGGTCTTCCACAACGGCGACATCTTCTTTCTTCACGAGT
>JAWOFC010000257.1:0-2997 GCA_046482455.1 Halanaerobacter sp.
CATATGTTGATGATTTAAAGGAAGAGTTTTTGCGGGGCTATGCGTTTAAAGGACTTAAAGCTGGAGCATTATATGAAGGTAAGTATCCTTTAGCTACAGCCTATTCTCGTCCTTTGATTGCTAAGCGAATGATTGAAGTAGCTAAAAAAGAGGGGGCAGATGCTGTAGCTCACGGTTGTACAGGTAAAGGGAATGATCAAGTTCGTTTTGATGTCTCTTTCCAAGCTTTAGCACCAGGAATTGATATTGTAGCGCCGCTTAGAGAATGGGAGTTTGGTTCTCGGGGCGAACAGATTGATTATGCTAATGAGACGGGAATTGAGGTCAGCGCTACAAAAGAGAATCCTTATAGTATAGACCGTAACTTATGGGGGATTAGTATTGAGTGTGGTGAATTAGAAGATCCATCCCTAGAGCCGCCTAAAGAGGTTTATCAGATTACTAATCATTTAGCTGATACTCCAGATGAAGCTGAATATGTAGAGATTGGCTTTGAGCAAGGAGAACCGGTTAGTTTAGATGGAGAAGATTTAGGGGCGGTTGAATTAGTTGAGAAGTTGAATGAGCGAGCTGCTAAACATGGTGTTGGACGAGTGGATATGGTAGAAAATCGTTTAGTAGGGATTAAGTCGCGTGAAATTTATGAAGCACCAGCAGCTGAAGTCTTATTGACAGCTCACGGGCAGTTAGAAGACTTAGTACTTGATCGTGAAACTGCTCATTATAAGGCTCAAGTTGCTCAAAAATATGCTGATTTAGTCTATTATGGACAGTGGTTCTCTCCGCTTCGCAAGGCGTTAGATGCCTTTATAGAAGAAACACAGAAGTATGTAACTGGAACTGTTAAAGTGAAGTTATTTAAAGGGAACTGTCAAGTAGTCGGTCGTGAGTCTGAAGAATCTCTTTATCAGGAAGAATTAGCTACTTATGATAAAGCAGATGAGTTTAAGCATGAGTCTGCAGAAGGATTTATTGAACTATTTGGACTACCATTAAAGGTTAATGGACGAGTGCGTAATGAATAATTAAGTGAGAAGTAAAGAGCAGGAAAGAGCAGTGAGTAGTGAATAGTTAATAGTTAATAGTTAAGAGTTAATAGTTAAGAGTTAAAAGTAGTAATGAGTAAAGAGTAAAGAGTGAAGAGTTAAAAGCAGTAAAGAGTGAAGAGTTAAAAGCAGTAAAGAAGTAAGAAGTAAGAAGTAAAGGCAAAGTCAAAGTCAAAGTCAAAGGCAAAGTCAAAGGCAAAGTCAAAGGCAAAGTCAAAGGCAAAAAAGTCTAAAGCGAGAGCTGAAATTAATGGTTAATTTTTAACTTAAAGAGATAATTAAAAGTAGATAGATAATGTGAACTGTCGGAGGAGAGAGTAATTATTAATGGGAATTAAAATAAAAAGAGCAGGGATTGAAGATAGTGACTTAGTATTTCAGATTACTAAGCAGGCGTTCCAAGATTATCTTGGCCCTGCTTTTTCTTCTTTAGTGCCTGCCTTACAAGAGAGTAAGAAAGATGTGGAAGAAGATATTGAGAATAAAGAAGTATTAATTGCTTGTGTAGATGGCAAAGAAGCTGGTTCAGTGAGGTTTTATCCTATAACTGATACGGAATATCATTTAGGACGTTTAGGTGTCTTAAATAAATTCAGCGGCAAGAATATAGGTAAAAGATTAATTAAAGAGGTAGAAGAACGTGTACAAGAAGCTGGAGGCGAAAAGATAACCTTGATTTCTGCCTATCAGAAGAAGAAATTACTACATTTCTATCAGCGTTTAGGTTATGAAATAGAAGAAGTAATTGAGGATGAGGACTATACAAGAGTTAAGTTAAAAAAGCAATTGATAATGGATAATGTATAATGGAGAATTAAAGATCAAAAGCAATAAAGACAATGGGCAATTGATAATGGATAATGAAGAATTAAAGATCAAAAGCAGTAAAGGCAATTGGTAAGGAATAGTTTAAAAGCAAACTCCTTAAAATAAATAAGTTTTTTAATGTTTTGAATTTAATTGTTAATTATTAATTGTCAATTATCAATTTAAAATGGGGTGATTGAATGAAATTATGGTCAGGAAGATTTGAAGATGATACTGATAAATTGGTCGAGGAGTTTAATGCTTCAATTGGTTTTGATTATCAGCTAGCTAAATATGATATTGAAGGTAGTATTGCGCATGCTAAGATGTTAGCTCACTGTGATATTATAGAGCAAGAGGATAAGGATAAGATAGTTGCAGGTTTGCAAGAAATCTTAGCCGAAGTAGAAGCCGGAGACTTTGATTTTAGTGTTGAATTAGAGGACATTCATATGAATATTGAACATAAACTGACTGAAAGGATCGGGGCAGTAGGAGGGAAGTTACATACAGCGCGGAGTAGAAATGATCAAGTTGCCCTTGATGTTAAACTCTATCTCAGAGATCAAATAGAGCAAGTCAAGAAGTTGTTGGAACAATTACAGCAGGTTCTATTAAATTTAGCCGAGGAAAATATAGATATTATTATGCCGGGGTATACTCATCTGCAGCGTGCTCAGCCAATTCGTTTGGCCCATCATTTAGTAGCTTATCAACAGAAACTTAAGCGCGATTATCAGCGCTTAGAGGACTGCTATCAGCGCGTGAATATTCTACCCCTAGGTTCAGGAGCATTAGCTGGGACAAAGTTTGATATAGACCGAGAATTTGTCGCTCAAGAATTAGACTTTGCTGGAGTTAGCTGCAATAGTCTTGATGCAGTTAGTGAGCGGGATTTTGTGGTTGAATTCTTAAATGCTGCTGCAACGATTATGATGCATTTAAGCCGTTTTAGTGAAGAATTAATCATCTGGTCTTCTTCAGAGTTTGATTTTATAGAGATCTCTGATGCTTTCTGTACTGGAAGTAGTATTATGCCGCAGAAGAAGAATCCTGATATTCCTGAGTTAATTCGCGGTAAGACAGGTAGAGTCTATGGTCACTTAATGCAGTTATTAACAACGATGAAGGGTCTACCTTTAGC
>JAWOFC010000264.1:0-5676 GCA_046482455.1 Halanaerobacter sp.
GTCAGTTGTCTGAAGAGGAACTGCCGGAGGAGGAAAAGCAGTGAATAGTGATGAGTGAAGAGTAAGAAGTAAAAAGTCAAGAACAAAAAAACAGAAGAGCAATAATGAGAGCAGTTGTGCATTGGGCACGGCTGCTCTTTTTTTTACAGCTGTCAGGGGTCAGCTGTCAGCTTTCAGCCGGTTAAAAGCAAAAACAAGCTAAGAGCTTATTATTGCTTTGTTTTTAGTAGGTTTTGATTTTGAATTTAGTTTTTGACTTTGCTTTTGATTGAGCTGACTGCTGACAGCTCATAGCTCATAGCTAGTGGCACAGAAGTGCCACTTTATATAGACAGATAGTATATTTCTTTAGTAATTGTGTAAAAATAATAAACTAGTGAAGAGAGGAGTTGTAATAAAAATTTATTTGTTATTTGCAATTATAAGTATTATTTTATTATATTTTATGCCCCTCCAGTTAGTAGTCGACTATCAGCGTAAGGATAATAAGGATAACTTCAATTTAAAATTTAAACTCTTTATCCTAAAGTATAATTTAAAACTATCCTTTATTGACTTTAAACGTTTATTATCTCTGCCGACTACTGAACTAAAAGGGAAATTTAGCAGCTTGTTTTCCCAAAAAGAGATTGAGTTAAAAGAAGAGATAACCGAAGAAGAATTTAAAGATTTGCAAAGGACTTTAAAAGTTATGAAGCGTATTATTGACCGCTTTGAGTTAGTCTTTTTATTAACACATAACTGTTCTTTCTTCTCTTGGCGCAGTAGTTTTGGCTGTGCTAATCCAGCTCACACGGGAGCTTTAACTGGTCTATTATGGTCTTTTAAAGGCTCTTTGATTTCTATGCTGCAGACTAAGTTAGACTTTAAAGAACTACCAATTATTAAGGTGCTGCCTAATTTTAATCAAAAACAGCCGCTATTAGTCGAATTTAAGGGTATATTTAACTTTAGATTAGGGAAGCTTATATTTATAGCAGTTGGGATTAGCTACTTTGAACTGAGGAGGCGTTTGAAATTAAAATGGAAGAACATCCAATCTCAAAGTTGATGGATCAAGCAATGCAGAATATTAAAGGTATGGTGGATGTGAATACAATTGTTGGTGATGCAGTGGAGACCAAAGATGGGGCAGTGATTATTCCTATCTCCAAAGTTAATTTTGGTTTTGCTGCTGGAGGTGCACAGTATGATTTAGAGGAAGATAAGAGACAAGAGAAGAAAGAATCTAGCCAAGATGCGAATTTTGGCGGCGGTAGTGGAGCAGGAGTAATGTTACAGCCGATGGCTTTCTTAGTCGTTAAGGAGGATCAAGTGCGGATGATGTCAGTGAATGATAATGCAACTTTGGATAAGCTCTTGAATTTGGCCCCGGAATTAATCGATCAGTTAAAGAAAAAGGGACAGTCTAGAAGTGACTTTGTTAATTCCACTGGGCAGAATACTCCGCCACCCCAGTAAGTTAAATATTCTGAACTGTTAGCAGATTATAAGCTGACAGTTCAGAGATTCACTTTTAAGTCTGCAGCCTAAAATATTGAGGTGAAAAAAGCATGAGAAAATACTTAATCTTAATTCTGATTCTTTTATTAGTCTGTACACTAAGCCATCAATTAGAGGCAAATTCATTTATAACGGCCGAATCTGCTATCCTAATAGATGCTAAGACAGGACAAATTTTATATAGAAAGAATATCTACCAACCCCGCCCGCCAGCTAGTACTACTAAAATAATGACAGGTATTTTAGCAATTGAAACAGGCGATTTGAATTCTAAAGTAACAACTAGCTTACAAGCAGCCCATGAAGGTGGTTCTTCTATTTATTTAAAAGAAGGTGAAACGCTAAGCTTAGAAGAGTTGATTTATGGTCTGTTAGTTAAGTCGGGCAATGATGCAGCCATAGCAATTGCACAGCATATTGGTGGTAGTGTAGAAGACTTTGCAGCTATGATGAACTTTAAGGCACAGCAGATAGGGGCTAAGAATACTAATTTTAAGAACCCTAACGGTCTGCCCCAAGAGGGACATTTAACTACTGCTTATGATCTAGCACAGATTGCAAGATATGCTTTAGAGAATGATTTCTTTGCTCAAGTTGTAGCTACGCCCAAAAAAAGAATCTCTTGGCCGGAACATAGTTGGGACCGGATTTTAAAGAATACAAACAAGTTATTGACACGCACTGATTTTGTGACAGGAGTTAAGACAGGTTATACTAGAGCAGCTGGTCGTTGTTTAGTTGCTTCTGCTGCTAAAGATGGTCGAGAATTAATTAGTGTTGTTTTAAAGAGTAATCAACTATGGCAGGATTCATTAAATCTTTTAAATTACGGCTTTGATAACTTCACCAAAGAGACTGTAATAGAAAAAGGAGCAGTATTAAAAGAGGTTGAAGTTGCTGAAGAGAAGATTAATTTAAGAGCAGCTAAGGGGTTTTCAGAAATTGTTATGAGAGGAGAAGAGCTCAAGCTTAGAAAAGAAATAGAATGTAAAGATGATCTAAACTTACCTGTTTTGAAGGGGCAAAAGGTTGGTGAAGTAACGCTTTATACTTCTGATAATAAAGTTAGGGCTAAGATTGATCTCTTAGCTGATAAAGGAGTTGCCTTGGCTAAGGGAATACGTCTGTGGCAGAAAATAATTCGAGGAATTCAAACATATTTTTGATAAAAGTTTGATTATTGTTCTTAAATCTAATATGATATAAGAGGACAGAAAAGTAATTGAGGTGGTTTTTTGATGGAAAGATTACAGAAAGTAATGGCTAAAGCAGGCGTTGATTCACGAAGAAAATGTGAGGAGATTATTGAAGCAGGTCGAGTGAAGGTTAATGGAGATCTTGTAACAGAATTAGGAACTAAAGTAGACCCTAAAGAAGATCAGATTGTAGTAGATGGTAAAGAAATAGAAAAAGAGAAGTTAGTCTATATCTTACTTAATAAACCGGCGGGATTTATTACTACTGTTGATGATCCTAAAGATAGAAATACTGTCATGGATTTGATTGATGTTAAACAGCGTGTCTATCCAGTAGGACGTTTAGATCAAGATACTGAGGGTTTATTATTGCTGACTAATGATGGTGATGTTAGTTATGCTTTAACTCATCCTAGTCATAAGGTAGCTAAGAAGTACTTAGCTACTGTAGAAGGGGTACCAAATAAGAATAAGTTAAAGAGTTTAGAAGAAGGAATTAAGCTAAGTGATGGTTGGACTGCTCCCGCCGAATCAGAGTTAGTGATGGATTTTAATAATAAAGCAATTGTTTCTATTACTCTTTATGAAGGGCGTAATCGTCAAGTTAGACGTATGTTTAAAGCAGTGGGTAATCCAGTGCAGGATTTAAAACGGATTAAAGTTGGTCCCCTTAGTTTAGATGATAATTTAAAATTAGGACAATCAAGATACCTTAGAAAAGATGAGATTGAAGAATTAAGTAATTTGGCCCAAGAGGTTAAAGCAGCAGATTAGAAAGTAGCAGATGATTTTAACAATCTATGAATAATTCTCTTACCCTTTAATATATATATATAATAGATAGACTGATATTAACTAAATTAAAAGGGGGAGAATACATGGAACTATTAAAAGTATCATCTACATCAAAGCCTAAATCTGTAGCAGGAGCACTAGCGGCTGTATTACGAGAAGAGGGAAGAGCGGAGTTACAAGGTATTGGAGCAGGAGCAATTAATCAAGCAGTTAAAGCGATTGCAATTGTGAGAGGCTTTGTAGCTCCTAACGGAATGGACTTAGTAAGTGTTCCAGCTTTTGCAGAGGTTGAGATTGATGGAGAAGAAAGAACAGCTATTAAATTTATTGTTGAACCTAGGTAAATTTTAAAAGAAAGCTTTTATGCTTTTGCTTAGCAAGAGCATTTTGGATAAAAGAAGCTTTAAATTAGTTTATGACTTTAACCTATCTGTAGTCTTCCAGATAGGTTCTTTTACTTTGGGATAATTTATGATAAAATATAGTTTGACTTTAATCATAAGATGATCTTTTGAATTTAGGTTTTCTGGAGGTGAAATTTTATCTATTTAAAGAATATAAAGATGCGGGGGTTTAAATCCTTTGCTGATAAAGTTAAGATTGATTTTGAGCCTTCAATTACAGGTATTATTGGCCCTAATGGTAGTGGTAAGAGTAATATTTCAGATGCTATTAAATGGGTCTTAGGTGAGCAGAGTGCTAAAGCCTTAAGAGGCTCTAAGATGAAGGATGTAATTTTTGCCGGTAGTGATGAGCGCCGTCCTAAACAGGTAGCTGAAGTTATTTTAACCTTAGATAATCAAGATCGGGAACTTGAGATTGATTATGACCAAGTCACGATTGGGCGTAAAGTTACTAAAGATGGTAAGAGTGATTATTTATTAAATGGGCAGCGCTGTAGATTAAAAGATATACAAGAGCTATTATTAGATACTGGGATTGGTAAAGAGGCCTATTCAATTATTGGGCAAGGCAAAGTAGAAGCAGTCTTGAATGAAGGTAGTAGAGATCGGCGGCGTTTGTTTGAAGAGGCAGCAGGAATTACTAAACATAAGCAGCGTAAAGAAGAATCAGAGGATAAACTAGCAGATACTCAACAGAAATTACAGCGGATTGAAGATATTATCTCTGAGATTAAACGACAAGTAGACGCTTTAGAAGAAGAGGCAGAAAAGGCTAAAGAATATAAAGAGTATAAGGCTGAATTAAAAGAACATGAAGTCGATCTATTATTAAATAAGTATGCTGATTTGGAAACTGAGCTAGACGAAAAGATTGAGACTAAGCAGAAATTATCTTATGAATTGACAGAGGTTAAGTCTAAAGTAAGTGAATATGATCTAAGAATAGATAATGAAGAAGATAAGTTAGATGATTTAATTGATGAGATTGATAATTTACAGGACAAGCTCTACCAAAAGAAAAATCAGAAACAGAAATTAAATAATAAGCTAGAATTAGCCCAACAGCGGAAGAATAATTTGGCCCAACAAGAGCAGAGACTAAAAGATGAAGTTAAGCGTTTAAAAGAAGAGATTAGTTCTTTAGAACTAAGGCTAAAAGAGATTACAGAGCAAAAAGAGACTGTAGGGGAGAATTTAACAGAGAAGAAGAAAATTTTAAATAAGCAGCAGCATAGATTAACTCAGCTTAAAGACGAGTTGGCTGCGAAGAATAAGCAAAGAGAAGAGATTAGGAATAATAAGTTAGATAATATTAATCAGATTAATCAGTATCAAAATAAGTTAAGTAATTTAGAGCAGAACATAGACTATTTTACTAAAGAATTAAGAACTTTGCAGAAGGAAAAAGAAGAATTAAGTACTGAATTAGAGACTAAGAAAGCAGAAAAAGAAACGGAAGCAGAGAAATTAACAGAAGTGCAGCATAAATTTGCAGAAGAGAAGAAGAACTTAGAGCATAAGAAAGAGCTTGATGATAAATTAAGTACAGAGTTTCAAACTCTGCAGGATAAATATAATAACCTCAAGGATAAGTTAGGCCGCAAAAGATCGAAACTAACGACTTTAAAAGATTTAGATGAGAGTTATGCAGGCTATTATCAAGGAGTTAAGAAGGTATTAAACTATGCTCAAGATGAAGGTGGATTAAAGGGTGTCTGTGGAGTAGTTGCAGAGTTGATTGATGTCTCTAAGGAGTATGAAACGGCAATTGAAGTAGC
>JAWOFC010000265.1:0-9466 GCA_046482455.1 Halanaerobacter sp.
TAAAATTAAACGCCGCGGTTGAACAGTATATAATAAGTCTTTGATTATCTTTAGATCAGGTGGACAGGATAGAAGAACTAAATCCTCACTTGTTTGAGCTGTATAACGATTAATTACTTCTACTGGCCAGTCCTCTTTTGTACCTTCATAATAATAAAGAGCATCTGCAAAGTTAGGGAATTCACGTCCTCTCTGATACCAATTACGCCAATCAACTAATTCACAGTCTAACTCCCGCTCTACATCTAATTCTTCTGTCTCTTTAATAATCTCTTTAACTTCTAACTGTAGCTTGCGTTGACCTTGCCAAGTATTAGCTTCGAGAGTATAGACTAAATCAATCCCGTCGGCTAATTGATCCTTATTACCACCCCACCACAGAGCAGTACGCTGTACTTTTCCATCACTCAAAGTTAATTTAAAATTATCTTCTGTATTTAAACTGCGGTAATTAGCCACCTCTAAATCAGTATCATAAAATAATGGTTTTGGATTTCCTTCTCCAAAAGGAGCTAAGCGCCGCAGTTTCTCATATAAGTCTAAATCAGTCTCTGCTAAGTTTAATTTATCATCAACTTTAATCTTTCTTTCCTCTCCCAATTCTTCTAACTCTTTATTTAAAAGATCTTCTAAGCAGTCTTTAAAATCAGGCCAATCACCTCTATCTAAAGAACATCCTGCTGCTCCAGCATGACCGCCAAAACTAATTAGTTGTTCTTTACACTCAGCTAAAGACGCGCGGATATTAATCCCTTCAATTGAACGCGCTGAACCAGTAATTACTCCTTCCTCATCCCTTTTGTCACATAATAATAGGACAGGTACATTAAACTTTTCCGCTAATCTCCCCGCCGTAATACCAACTACTCCTTGATGCCAGTGGGGCTGATAGAGTACAATTGCTCTCTTTCCTTCATTCTCAGACGTTAAGGTCAGGGCTTCTTCTTTCATCTGCTTACCAATCTCTTTACGCTCTTCATTGATCTCATCTAACTTCTCAGCTAAGAATTTGGCCCTCTCTTCTTCTTGACTCAATAAGAGCTCTACAGCTATATCCCCCTTATCAATTCTTCCTGCTGCATTTAATCTAGGGCCCAATCTAAATCCGATATCTACCTCTGAAATTTGAAAGAGTTCTACTCCTGCTCGGCGGCAGAGTTCAGCCACTCCATCCCAATTAGTAGCAGCTAATGACTTTAAGCCCTTTTGTAATAAATACCGGTTCTCCCCTCTTAACCTAACTACATCGGCTACTATTGCCAACGCAGCTAGATCAATTAAACTAGCAGCTAGTTTATCCTGTCCTTCTCTAATTAATACTTCCTGAGCCAAAAAATAGCTAATTCCTGCCCCGGGCAGATGATAAGCCTGATGATCTTGGTCTAATAACTTAGGTGACACAATAGCATCGGCACTATGAGGTAACTTTTCCGGCAAGTCATGATGGTCAGTTACAATTATATCTAAGCCTAACTCTTTAGCTAGACTGACCTCCTCGTGATTAGAGATGCCGCAGTCACAAGTGATAATTAAATCTATTCCCTGCTGGGCTAAATCTTTAATCACACCTTTATCCAGACCATATCCTTCGCTAAAACGGTCTGGTATATGATACTCAACTGCACTCGTAACTGCCTCTAACATAGTCACTAAGATAGCAGTTGAAGTCACTCCATCAGCATCATAATCACCGTAGACGCAGATACTATCCTCTCTAGAAGCTGCCCTTAAGATTAAATCGGCTGCCTCTTCTAAACCGGGGAAATCAGCCGGTTCTGAGGGTTGATAAGAGGCTGGATTCAAAAATTGCTCCACCTCTTTTTTGGTATCAACACCACGCTGGATTAATAGCCTGGCCAATAACTCATCTCCATCGACTCTATCTAATAACCACTGCGGTAGATCTATATCTTGACTATACTCAATTTCCACTGTCATTTTATCACCAACTTCTCTAAAAAGTTATCGCTTCTATATCATCCCAATCTTCTGTCAACTCTAAATCCTCTTCCTTAGGTTCAATCTCAAGAGCTGGTTCACCATGGCAGATAGGACGATACTCACAGGATAAGCAGTTGTTCTTCTCACTGGTAGCTAATATATCCTCATCTACTACAAAATCAGTATCTCTTATCTCTGCCACTAACTTCTTAATCTTATGCCCATCTTTTCTAAACTGCTCTTCAGTATAGGGCAGCCTAGTACTATCATTTGGAAAGCGGGGATTCCAATAGATTAAAGTAATCTCTTGGGGCTCCCATTTATTATTCTCGGTATAATCTCCTCCTGCTTTAGCTAATAAATAACGATAGACGATTGTCTGCAGACTCCGTTTTAAGAAACTCTTTTTCGAATTACTGCGATAAGTCTTCCAATCATAGATTAAGGCTCGTTCATCCTCAGTAATCTGCAAGAGGTCATACTTAGCCATTAGTTTAAATTCTTGCTTATTAAACTGCAGACGATGCTCAGCTAAAAATTGATCCTCTTCATTATAAGGTCTAAAATCAACCAATCTCTCTAACCACTTTCCAACCTGCTCGTCCATCACCTCTTTAGAATCAACCACTCTGCCCCTTAAATAATATCGGTGCGCCAAGGTATGAAATAATTGACCTAAACGCTGCGTCTCTTTATCTTTCTCTTCTCGTACCCAATCATCCGGCCAAAATAGCCCATCTATATAACGGCGCTTAAATTTCAATTGACAAGTTTGATAGGTTCTTAGAGATGAAGCACTAAAATATAACTCATCAATTTCTCCTCTAGTCATGATTAGAACTCCCTTCTAGATACTCCTGCAGAACTTCAAAGATCGGACTCGGTTTAATCTCCCACCAGTCATTACCAAAAGAACTAGGTCGTTTATGATAACTGCTTAAATATAAGTTCTTTTCTGCTCGAGTAATTGCTACATATAACAAACGCAACCTCTCCTTAATCACCTTTATTTTAGCTTCTTGATTTGAATCTTGATAGGATTTATCGTCAGCCAATCTCTCTAATTCAGCCTCTACTTGAGCTTTGGGATTCTTAAAACCGCGTCTTAAATAACTAAACTCTCCCCTGAAACGATCATTTAAGGTCACAGGATAATTATCACGCACAATAGAAGTTACAAACACACTATCCCATTCTAAACCCTTTGCCTTATGGGCAGTTAAGATAGTAATAACCCCCGCCTGCGGTTCAAAACCATTTAACTTATTAAACTTATTAGCTAGCTGCTTAAACGAATTCTCTAAATCATCTAACTGCTTCATAATATCAATTAATCTATAATCAGGATTTAAGCGCAGTTCATCTCTAATCTGCAAGGCAATCCCCTGGACTAAAGCTAACAATTCCCCCTCAAACTCTAAGCTCTCTGCTACAAATAAAAGCAGCTCATCCGGAGCCAACTCTATACTAGCCTCTAACCAGTCTTTAATCTTTTTTCGTGCTCTATTGAACTGCTGGTATAACTGTTGATTATTAAACAACTCTTCTGGCAGCTTAGCAGCAGATAACTGACCTCCTAAAGGATAAATAATCTCTTCTATCTTCTCAGTCTGCAGTAATTCAATAATTATTTTATCCTCTGCTTCTGAAAAGTCTCTTAAAAAGACTTCAGTCATTAATCTCAACAACTTACTTTCATCTTGGGGCTGGGCCAAATAACTAATTGCTTTAATTAAAGCTGTTATGGTAAACTGCTGTCCCTGGTTTAAATCTCCAACTGATTCTACTGGTAAGTCCTTAGCTTCGCAGGCAGTTACCATCTGCTCTTGTACATATCCATTTGGGACTAAGATTCCAATCTTCCCTTCTTCATTCTCCTTTAGTTCAAATTGAGCTTGATTGACTATCCAATCTATCTCCTCTTGGGCTGTGGTAAATATTTCAGCACTCACCTGATGCCCCTCAGCACTTGGATTCTCTTCATCTCCTACAGCATGTATCTCCTGCTCTTCTAATGCATCCCGACAATGTTTATTAGGATGACTGCGGCGCGTCCAATGGACTAAATAATTAGCTAGATCTATAATCTCTTGACTACTGCGCCCTGAATAGAGAATCGCTTCTTCTGCAACCTCTTCTCGAGCACAAAAGCCTCTAAAGACTTCTGGGTCAGCAGCAGTAAAGGTGCCCATAATTGCTTGATTGGAGTCTCCTACTCGCACTAAATTACCACCTGCACCAGCCAAATACTCTAGAATAGCCTCTTGTACTTTATTGGAATCTTGCGCTTCGTCCTCAAAAATATAAGTCCATTTTTTTCCTAAGCGTTGGCGAAATTCAAGGTCAGATTTGAGTAATTTCCACGTATTAATTAATAGATCATCAAAATCAACCCATGCATTCTCATTTAATTCATCAATATAGGCAACCAACAATTCTGCAGCCCAAGATAAATAATTATTATCTGGTGCACGCTCTTGTAATCCTAAAGCTTGGGAGCGTTCAATACCTCTCATCTTCAAATGGCTGATCCAACTCTCAATAATGCGCGGTAAATTTCTGCGAAATTTATCCTCACTCTGTTCTCTCCTTAGCACCTGCTTCCACTTTCTGCTGTGCTTAACTAACCAGCGGTCTGCAATCTTCTTGATAGTTTGACTGCGCTGCTGTTTATCAATTACTGTAAAATCATCATTGATTAAGACTAAATCAGAACGCTGCTTTAAAATATTAACAGCTAATGAATGGAGCGTCTTAACATCATAACCTCTATTTTCAGGCAGACCATAACCTTCTAAGAATTTATTAATTCGCGATCTAAAGTTAGCCACAGCAGAATTCATATAAGTCACAATTAATATCTTTCCCGGCTGCACCTTCTCTTGAGCAATTAATTTTGCTGCTAAATGGGCTAAAGTAAATGTCTTCCCCGAACCCGGTACAGCAGAAACAGCTAAATAACCTTCCCTATAGTCCATTACCTTATCCTGCCCCGGTCGTAACTCAATCTCTGCTAGATCAAACATTAATAGTTCACCTCTACTTTATCCTGAGCTAATAAATCTCCTAATTCCCCTTCTTGCTCCCAACCACGACTGCTCAAATCACTATCAGCTAAATAAAGTTTAGTCTGAACTTTATTAAAAATCCCCTGCAGATAATGGGCTAGCTGTTCTTTTCTCAAATTCTGATCAATCTTATCGCCCCACTGCCCATCATTACCTCTTGCTAAAACATAAGGATTGCTTAATTCCTTACTACTCCCCTGCAGCCAGAGTTCACTAGATAGATCTAATAAGAATAAATACTCTACTTCTTCAACATTAGGCAGCGATAGAAAAGTATAAGGCGTAGCTAAAACAATCTTATCTTCTCGCTGCTGTTTAGCAAATAATAACTCTGCTGCTACCGTACCATCTAAGACCATCTCAATAAATTTACATCCTATATCACGCTGATCAATCTCCTTAAACTCTTTAACAGCCCGTTTGAACTTTACAATCGAATCCATAATCTTACGACAGGATAAAATAATCTCTTCTTTTCTCGCCTCATCTGTAATTGAATCTAATAAAGGCGCCAATAATTCTCCAAAGGCTTCTCGGAAGAAATATTCTAATTCAAACTCCTTATCCTGTTTATCAGCAATCCAGTCTCTAAACGTATCATACTGTCTAGCCTTATCAAAACCGATTCGTTCTCTCAACTGAGGATTAGCTTCTAAATCCGGCAGCTGATATTCCTCAACATTCTGGGCTAACAAAGCAGACCGGACTGGATCTAAATCTAAAATCAGATCAAAGGTCTCAATTAAGGAAGAAAAATTTAATTCTAAACCCCAACTCGGATTACTCAAGATCGTTAAGACAATTAATACTTCAGCAAAAGAATTATCCAACAACCGCCTCTCCTGTCTTAAATTAAGCACTCCATAATCCTCTTCTTCTATTTCTCTATCTACAATAAACTCTAAAATCTTATCTATTTGAGGTGCTACTAGAGCAATATTTTCTGCTTTAACTCCTTCTCTAGTCAACTCCCGCACTTGCTCTATAACCTTATTCAACATTATACCGCGAAATTTCTCATAAATTATCCCATCTTGAGCCAACAACTGATTATAATTTAGTTCCCTTCCTTCTAAAATCTTATCTGCTACCTGTTGTGACATCTCTTGTGCTGCCTTAGATGCAGTATATGAATCTGCTAACTCCACCACCGTCCCTTGCCCAATAAACCTCTGGGCAGCAAGTTCAGGAGCAGCCCCAAAAAACTTCTCAAATCCCCCTGCTGGATTATAGGCTAGATAACTCTCCTCACTCTTATTAAGTAACTTAGCAATTAAGTCCTGTGCTGCTGGAGAACTCTTCTCTAAGTCATCGGCAATTAAGTATTTATAATTCTTTTCTAGATAATTATTATACTCAGGATGATTTAACAAGAACTTATTATATAATTCAATTACTAAAGAGTAATCTAAACAACGCCGTTCCAGACAGATCTCTCTAAACCGCTTCATAATTGCAAAAGCATTCTGATAAGAGATCTCTTGTTCTTGCACCAAGGCCCAATTAGCCAGCCTCTCCTTTACTTCATCTAAATTTAAAGTATTTAAGGCAGCATAATTCAAATTATTAATTAACTGTAGAGCAATCTGTCCTGCAGTGGCATTTACTTCAATAAAACTGCCCTGCTCACGAGCTTGTCTGACTAAAGAAGTCATTATATAATGCGTCGGTTCCACTGTCATAAAAGTAGGTTCTAATTTCTGTCTAACCCCTGCTAGACTCTCTTCAACTAAGTCCCAAAAACGCTTTACCTCTTGATTTATCAGTCCAAAGTAGGTGAATATATTTAACTGCCCTGCTCTCTTAAGTTTAATCTCACTGCGCCATTTAGTAACAGCAGCAGCCTGATTGAGCAGTACTAAAGAATGATCGGTCTTATCTTGTTTAGCAACTTGATGGAATTTATCCTGTAATTTAGTAGTTTTACCGCTTCCTGTTGGTCCCCGATATATTTCCGTCACTTTTATCCCTCCCAACTATGCTCTAAACTTTATTTCTAGATTGATGGTGAAATTCCTTGCTCTAAAGAATATTGACTCTTTTATCATCATAATTGCAGGAAGATTTCACATTTTGCTATAATATATTGCTTTCTTGTGATTGCCTTGACTGCTTTGGAAGAATAATTTAATTGTTTACATGAATATAATTTAGTATACTGTAATTAGTTTGAAGTCTTGTATTTTTAAATATGATCTATATAAAGTGTAGCTTTGAAGATTGAGATAAAATAATTTCTTCGCTCTTAAATCTAGTTTAATTCGTCTAAACTTGTAAAATAAAATTTTATCTCAATCTAAGTCAGTCTTACTTTAATAGTGGTGTGGGAATAATACTTTTATACAAGGTTTAGTACTTTAGTCCTTGATTTCATAGGTATAAACACAGTATTTGAGTTCTCTGAGAAAGACTTTTATCCAAATCAATACTAAACTTACTATCGGTAACTACATTTAATTTGAGCAAGGAGGATTCAGATATCTTTTGACTGACCTTAAATATTTTTGTTCACGATTATGAAATGAAAGATGAAATAAGATGTGAATTGATTAAAATTCTTTTATTTTAATCTATCTTATTTTATCTTGAATGTAATGAACAAAAAGATTTGCTTGAAGGAAAAAGATATCTGAACCGGACTGCTAAACAAAATTTGAAAATGGAACTTTATATTGATATAACTTAAAAAAGGAGGTAATAAATCGATGTTCAAAAAATTCAAGACAACAAAATTATTCTTATTAATTCTAATTAGTTTCACACTAATCATTTCAGGCTGCCAAGGCAGCAATCACCCAGAGCAATCTAAAGAGGCTAGACCCACTATGCAGAATGAAAGCCGCAGTAGTAAATTTGGTAGCCCAGATACGAGTCAAAAGTCTGCAGTTAAAGAAGAAGATTATCAAGCACAAGAAGCTATAGAAAGAAAGATAATCAAAGAATCAAATCTAAAGATCACCACTAAAGATTTAAGTTCCATCTCCAAAAAGGTTAAAGATATTATTAAGGCTTATGATGGTTATTTAGCTAACTCCAATCAATGGCAAAGTGATAGAAGATATTATAGATTTACTCTTAAAGTGCCTCAAAAGAACTTCCAGACTGCAATTGATGAATTAGAAAAATTAGGTGAGATTGATAATAAACGAATTAGCTCGCGTGATATAACTAGAGAATATATTGATCTACAGTCTCGCTTAAAGAGCTATCAAGCCCAAGAAGAACGCTATTTAGAGCTCTTAGACCAAGCACGAAATGTAGAAGATATACTAAAAATTGAAAAAGAACTCAACCGCGTGCGCCGAAAAATCGAACAGATTCAAGGTCAATTAAACTATTATAACAATAAAGTTAGCTTCTCCACTATTAACGTAACCTTTAGTGAACCTAAACCGGTTATCAATAATAATTCATGGGGAATTCTTGATAGTCTTAAACAGTCCATTCAAGAATTCGTAGATAGTATCAATGCTATTATTGTTATTTCAGGTGCTCTAATACCATGGTTAGTTTTAACTGCTCTACTCGCCTTTATTATCTACAAAATCTGGAAAAACAGAAAATAATCTATTCCAATGGGCTCACGCCCATTTTTTTCTTGCTCAAATGCAGGAAATTTTATTTTTATATAGTAATTATATATTAATAATGTCAAAAAGTAGAATTAACTATTCTGTTTTTAATAGGAAAGGAGTACTCTATTAGTGTCTCATAATTATAAAGAACAAGGCTTTTCTTACTTAGAACTGCTTATTATTATTTCTATTTTTGGATTATTAGTTATTCTATTAGTCCCCACCTTAATCCAGACTAAAAACCCAGCCCAAGAAAAGGAGACAGAAGAGAAAATAATTAGTGACTTAGAGGATATCAAACTAAGTTTAGAAAAATTCCATTATGATAAAGGCTATTATCCAGTCTACAATTTCCCTCTCCCCCAACAAGCAATTACTAAATCCGGTACTTTAAAAGAGCTAATAGCCCATTACCCCCAATTAGCGAAACTAGAGCAAAAGTTAGTTCAACCCCACAAGTACTATTATTATGCGCCAGCTAATGCTAATTTAAAAGTTAAAACGCCGTTTTATCCTTCCCAAAAGGTATTAACTGACGCTCCATTAAAAGGAGCTCAACAGTTTATTTTAATTTATAATAGCCCTCAGAAATATTATAAATTAAGTAGTTATAGTTCTAGTTTAACTATTGAAGAGAAGAAGAATACAGAAAAAGAGAAACAACTAAAAAGACTCTTTGAACTTCACAAAACGAGGTGAAAGCATGAATAGATTTAAGTTAGAAGATGGCTTTAGTTTAATTGAACTCTCTGTTAGTATTGCCGTTTTTGCTACTTCTTTAATTATTATTAGCAGTTTCTTTATCAATAGCTTTAATGTAGGTGCTCATACTTTACGATATCAAGCTTTAGATCTCTGTAGGTCAACTCTAGAAGAATATAA
>JAWOFC010000275.1:0-2623 GCA_046482455.1 Halanaerobacter sp.
CCCTCCTTTAGAATTTTATTTAACTCAATTAATTATATTCTTATCCAGAAGTTAAATTCCTTCTTTTAACTTCTTTATTGCCGATAAATTTTATCCTTTCACTGCACCAGCAGTTAAACCTTTAACAATCTTCTTCTGGAAGATAAGTACTAAAGCTACAATAGGAATCGTCACTACTACTGCAGCAGCCATCTTCTCTCCAAAGGGCTCTTGACGTGCTGCGGCTCCACTGAACATCTGAATTGCAACTGGAACAGTTCGTGCCTGCGGCTCCGTTGAAGTAAAAGTTAAAGCAAATAGATACTCATTCCAAGCTCTAATAAATGCTAAAAGTCCCGTCGTTACTAAAGCTGGAGCAGTCAATGGCAGTAAGATTAATCTAAAAGTCTGAAATGGTGTCGCCCCATCTACTTGGGCTGACTGCATAATCTCTTTTGGTAATTCTTTAAAGAATGAAGTTAAGACCCAAGTTGTAAAAGGTACTGTAAAGAGCAGATAAGATAGAATCATACTAAACCTTGGCCCTAAATCAAAAGCATTGATTACTGCATAGAGACCAGTTAAGACAGTAACTTGGGGAAACATTGTCATTGCCAAAATAATGTATAAAGCAGGTGTCTTTCCTCTAAATCTCAACTTTCCTAAAGCAAAAGCAGCAAAAGAACCAGTCAATAGAGCCAAAAATGTGCTGCTAGTAGCCACAATAGAACTATTCATTAAGCCTCTTAAAAACTCACCGCTCTGCAAAATATTGATATAATTTTTAAAAGTTATGTCCACTGCACCAGTATCAGGATTACGAGGCACCCATGTAGCGGGCATCATCATTAGTTGATCTTCAGATTTTAAAGATGAATTAATCGCCCAATAGAAAGGAAACAATAGGTAGATAACAATAATACCAATCAGAAACCAAAACCCAATCTTCTTTAATAACTCTTTCTGTTCTTTATTTAGAGTCATTCAGTATCAACTCCCAAAGATCTAATATATAAGACAGCAAAACCAAAGATTAAAAAGAAGATAATAACTCCAATCGCAGAAGCAAGACCCATCTCCTTATTTTGAATCAATTTAAAATAATTATAGGTTGCCATTGAATATCGTCTACTTGATAGCATAACTTGAAAGACATCAAAGACTCTTAAAGCATCTAAAGTTCTAAAGATCAAAGCCACAGCAAGTGAAGGTTTCAATAATGGTAGAGTAATACTGAAGAACTGATAGATCTTACTTGCTCCATCTACTTCAGCAGCTTCATATAATTCATTCGGAATTAACTGCAGCCCTGCTAAGATTAATAATGCCATAAAAGGAGTTGTCTTCCAGACGTCGACAGCAATAATTGCCGGCAGTTGAAATTTGTCCATACTCAAAAATGATGTCTGCCCATTAGTTAAACCAATACTCTCAAATAACATATTAAAGAAACCCATACGGCTTGGCTCAAACATCCACTGCCACATAATAGCAGAAACTACTGTAATTACAGACCAGGGTACTAACATTACTGTTCTCATAAACCCCCGACCCTTGAACTCACTATTGAGGGTTAAAGCAATAATTAAGCCCAACAATGTTTCAAAGAAGACTGAAAAAATAGTAAATAATAAGGTATTCCACACTGCCCTGATAAAAGTAGGGTCTGAAGCTCCTACCACATACTTATTACCAAAGATACTAAAGTCAAACAACTCTCTATAACGCCTCGGTTCTTCAGGCAATACCTTAAACGGCGCTTGATAGACCTTATTCCCCTCTGCATCGACTTTAGTCTCCCCCCCTTCTTTAACTGGAGGTAATTTCTTAACAGTAACTCCTAACAACTCTTTATAATTTTCCAGACCTACAAACTCTGTCTTTTGAGCACTAGCAAACTCCTTGTTAGTAAAACTAGTGACAAATACTTGCCCCAACGGATAAAAAGCAATTAAAATCAAGACTAAAAATGCTGGGATCAACAACTTATAAGCAGTTCTTTCTTCTCGCTTAGCCAGTTCTGACATGCTAGACTTTTGACTCATTAACGTCCCCCCTTTTCTTAAAAGATAGTGCTCTCAGCTAAGTTCAAAGCTATCATTACAATACTTTATGGATAGCTAAATTTCTTCACACCCCCAAATTAATTGATAATTGAGAATTTAGAATTGAAAATTAAAATTCAAGACCATACAATCAAAAGAGTAGAAGCATCATAATCCTACACTAAATACTCTAGTTCCCAATATATTTCTTTAGCTGAAAGTACTCAAAAGAAACTACAAAAACATAATAAACCCACCTCACTAGCTAGATTATACTTCAGTTACTATTAAAGTATCATCGGCTAGATGGAGGAAGGTCTTATAAGCTTATATTAGTTATATTATTTGTTTGTTATAATTATTATTCAAACTTAATTCCTATTAATTGGATATTAAGTCTGCTTATATGTTTTTTTAATCTTTTATTAGACTATACTTATGATTGAATTTATATTGTAACTAGTTTCTGAAACCGGTTACTTAAACGGTAAAAATAATAGCATGAAAATTAAATCATGCTATTTTAATTATAACCAATAAAAAATAACTTGTCAAGATTTTTAATCTTTTTTAAAGATAGTTATCCATTTGACGATTTA